>NZ_JZIR02000026.1:0-59382 GCF_000961955.2 Hymenobacter sp. AT01-02 | reverse complement strand
CGATCCGCACATGCGGATCGGCCTTTTTTGGCGTAGTACCTACCCACCTACTTACTTTACTTTATGCAAACCATCTTTCGCCTGCTCAGTGGCCTTGTATTAGGAGTGACCCTGCTGACTGCCTGCAAACCCAACTTGGAAGAACAGCTGCAAAATCCTCGCGTGGGGGATGTATATGTAGTGCAGTTTCAGCCAGTGAATACTCAGCTGCAACGTTACTACTTTTACCAAGTAGCGGCCGTGCGGCCCGATGCGGTAGACCTGCACCCAGCCCGCCAAGAAGCCACTGATGCCCAAGCAAGTACCGCCGCGCCCAATTTCTTTTCTGATAACACTCTTACCTACACCCGGGCGGAGGCGCTAGAGCTATTGCAGGAGCAGCCTGGCGACGTGCAGCATACGCGCTTAGTGCAGGTGCGCAGTGCCGACTAGCTAGCCTAACCTGCTACTTCACGACGGTTAGCTTGATGTCGACGTCCTTTTTGGGCCACTGGTCGGTGTCTACGGGTTCATTGGCAATCTTGTCGATGACGTCGAAGCCCTCTACTACCTCCCCAAACACGGTATACTGCCCATCAAGTGAGGGTGTGCCTCCCACAGTAGCGTATGCCCGCTTTTGCTCGGGAGTGAGTTGGCGGCCAGCATTGGCCTGAGCTTGGTCAGGCGTCAGCTTTTGCCCCTGCACAATGTAGAAGTCGTGGCTGGAGGAGAGGTGCCCTGGGTTTTGCTCGTCGTCGTAGCGGGCCATGCCCAGGGCGCCGCGCTTATGAAAATGGCGAGTAGATATTTCAGGAGGGAGGCGGTAGCGGCTTAGCTGAATGGTGAAATGGTCGGACGTGCCTCCCTGAATGGCAAAGCCTTTCACTACTCGGTTGAACACAGTCTGATCGAAGTAACCTTTGCGCGTCAGCAGCAGAAAGTTGGCGGTGTGTAATGGGGTGTCATCATACAGCCGAATGCGCATATCGCCGTGGCGGGTGTGCATAATCAGTTCCTGACCAGGATACTGGCGCCCATAGTCAGTAAGCAACGTGACAGCATTACTGTCGGCCAACGATGTGAGGGCGGGCCCTGGGGCCGTGGGAGGCGGGGGCGCAGTGCTTACATCTGCAGTTTCCGGCTGGGTGCGGTTGCAGCCAACGAAACTACTTAGAAAACCTACGAAGAGAAAAAAGCGAAGCTGGGTAGGAAGCATAGTGCGGGATATTACTGGCTGGGGCCAAACGCAAAAGGCGGCTGCCCGCGTGGGCAGCCGCCTCAAACATAACAGCTAGCAACTAATCAACGCCATTGCGTAATTAAGCTGCGTTGCCGCTGTGTATTACATCTTGATACCCATTTTTTTGGCGATGTCCATAAACATCTGGGGGTCGTAATCATCGGCACCGGGCGAGTTGAGCTGGGGCTCCTCTTCTAGCACCGGGTAGGGCACGCCCTCAAAACCACCCTGAATTACTTCCAGGGGCTGGCCGTCCTCGGGGTGAGTGCCATTCCAGATGATGCCCGCTTGCTTGTAGTCGTCGGGGCTGAAGGTGTACAACTTCAGGTGTAGCTTCTGCTGATCCTGGAGCTTTTTGGCTTCGGGGAAAGCATCATTGCTTAGCTCTGGCACGGGAACCAGCTTGCTTACTTCTACACCCGTTAGCTTTTCTAGTGCTTTGGCATACGCCACTACGTGCAACCCACCGCGTACCAGCAAGTAGCCTACCATGGTGCGGGCGCAAGGGTCCGATACCATTTCGTACACTCGCATTTTATTGGCACGAGCACCGCATTCCAGGAAGAAGTTGTGCAGCAAGTCTAGCTTTAAGTTGCCGCTGCTGTGCACGTACTGGCCAGTCCAAGGGTTACCCATGGAATCGTATGGTACGGCTGTTTGGGCACTGCTGAGGAAATGGTAGCTGTTGCGCGCATCAGCTACGCCCGCTAGTGGAGCTGGTACGGGGTCTTTGCCCCGGGGCGTTTGGCCGGTTAGGAGCAGGTTGATGGCGTATGATACGGCCTCAATGTGGCTATATTCTTCGGCAGCAATGCTGCAGGTAAGATCGTAAAAGGGGCGGAGGCGGTTTCTGCCACGGAAATTGAACGACTGGAATGTGTAGTTCATCAGCGTCGACATCTCCCCATACTTGCCACCTAGCAACTCCTGAATAGCAGCAGCATCGTTAGGTGAAGGGTTTTTAGGCTTGGGCAGCTCCACGGCTAGCCGGTCATACCGTAAAATCATAGCAATTGCTGTTGAGGTTGAAAAAGTGCTTTCGCCCGTCGTTCCGGGGCGCAATTTCTAACGTCAGAATTGCAGACTAGTTGAGGTACGCCCAAATCTTGTTGAGGTATATACTATTAATTATGAGATAGTTATTGAGCGCAGTCGGCCGTTGATATAGCACTTAACCGGCACTAGCTACCCGCTAGTGAGCTGCGGAGTCAATACGATACACAAGGTGAATAGTGTCATTAATAATTAGATACTAGCTAGAAAAGAATGACTTACAGTTAGAAATTCGTCAGCAAGGCACAAAAAAAGGTGCGCCCCTCGGCGCACCTTCCAATTGCTGTTTCTCCTGATCAGCTTACCAGCCTGAGCCGCTTGGGGTATCCCAGCCGTCGGAGGCAGGTTTTTTCTTTTTAACAGGCTTATCCGTTTTTACTTTCTCTTTCTGGGCTGGAGCCGCTGCCGGTTTCGATTTTACTTTCACCTTGGTAGTGCCTGCTGGTACGGGCGGCGCGCCAGGAATGGGAGAGGCAGCCGGGGCAGCTTCTTCCTGGATTGGGGCCATGTCGGTGGCAGCGTTGATGAGGTCGGGACGTTCTACCGCTTTTTCCTTTTGCAACGCAAGGAGTAGTTGCTGATCTACCAGTTCGTTCTTGCTCCAAGCCTTCAGTTCCACATCCATCTTTTCCTTCTCTTCCTTGGATGGCTTCTTTGCTAGCATCCCATCAAGGTCAGGGCTGCCGGCATCCTTCCAGGCAGTCAGCCACATAGAAGCTACCATAGTGGGGGCCAGCTTGAGGCGGAACGCTACTTGGCCACCTACCTTTTCGTGGTAGGAGTCGGCGAAGGCATCTGAGTACGCACGGCGGGTTTTGCCGTACTTATGGCTGAACACGTACTTGGTTTCTGGGGTGTAGCGGCGCGTTATAGCTTCTTCCTGGTCGAAGGTGTCGCCCAAGAAGCCGTACGACTCCTGCACTACCTGCCAAATTGCCGCCTGGGGGTCTTTCAGGTACTTTGCAGGGTCACAATCCAGTTTATACTTGGCAATGTGGCGCTCTGGGAGCTTACTTTCCCACAGAGAGTGAAGCCCTTGCTGGTTGGTTAACTGCCCGTCGTAGTTCTCCGTGGTGTGCAGCGGTACAAAAGCATCCCCAATGTAGTGGCCCAAGTCGGCGGAAAGATTGATAATGGCTACTGTGTCGCGCTTCTTGAAGGCTTCGGTTAGCTTTTCCTTAATCTCTACCACCGTCCATGGCACGGTACCGTACTTGTGCAGGGTATCGGCGGTGTACTTGGCCGTGGCCTTCTCCCAGGCTTTGGGCATGGCGCCGAAGGGGTCCTCACCGAAGTGGTCCATGTCGATGAAATGCTTGCTTGCCTCGCTTGGGTCCTGGTCGCGGCGCTCATCGGGGGCAGTACTGAGCTTCACTAACTCGCCCATGTGCCGGTAATAGAAGCCCCGCATGGAAGAGGGTAGGGCGTATACGGCTAGCTGGGCGATAGTACGGTGAGCAAAAAAGCCCCAGCCCGGCGACAGTAGCGGGCATAGCAGCACAATGAAAAGCGTGAGAAACAGTTTTTTCATAGCAACAAGAGAAATCCGCAGACCGCGGGTCCGTAAAGTTCGGAAATTGTTGCGTATCAAGTACCAAATCCGGTTTAACACTTGCGGTACTGCTGTACTATTCCAAGTAGGCTAGATGGCCAGCAAGTGGAGGAGTAGCGCTTGCTTATAGATGTGTACTAGGTGTAGCCTGCCAGTGCTTGGCTGAGCGCGTAGCTTAAAAGCAAATAGGCTACTTTGCCTGCTCTCACCCTCTTCTGCTGAAAAGACGTGCCCAGCATTTCCCGCAAGAAACTCAACTACACCATTCAGCCGCCCCTGCGCGAGTACCTGCATCGCTACGACCGAGAAATCGTGCTGCCTGTGTCGTACCGCGACTTGCTGCACATCAGCGGCGCTTTTCCGCTGACTGACCGGCAGGGGCGTGATACGCTATGGGAAACTGTGTTTTACGAGCCCCAAACGCTACGTGAACTCAGCCAGGGACTTGCTGAAGTATATGCTCTGCTAAAAACGGCCGGCGACTTATCATTCACAGAGCACCTACTAGCCGACCGCATTGACTACTGCCGTTTCGGAAATAGTAATCCGTTTCGGGTGCGCATTGTCAATCAGCTGAACGACAACTACGACTACTTTTATATCAAGCAGGCCGATGCGTCTCGGGTGTATGGGTTAGAGCTAGAGCACCTGCTCTCTCCCAACCGCCTGAGCTACTTGGTGAGTGGTGATACGCTGGTGGAAGAGCACATAGCCGGCGTGCCCGGCGACGATTTTATTCGGACCCGGTTGCCCAAGCTGCAATTCAACCAAGTACGCTTGGCCAAGGAGTTTGTGAAGTTTAACGAGCGGTGTTTTGCTCGCCTACTTGGGGATATGCGCTCCTACAACTACGTAGTAGACATCACGCCCGACTTTGAGGATGAGCAGTACCGCGTGCGAGCCATTGACTTCGACCAACAGAGTTACGAGGGCCGCAAGTCTATGTACTTGCCTCAGTACTTCAAGGACAACCGCCCGGTAGTGGATTTGTGCAGCCGTTTCCTCAAGCCCGAGAGTATTCGGCAGTACCAAACCGAGGAGCGGGTGCTCATGCTGCGCCGGGTGCGCTTGGAGCGCTACCGCCTCAAAGCCCTCATGGACTGCATGCGAAGAGATGACCTAGCCCCAACAGAAAAGCTGCAGCAGCTTCGTCTGGAGCTAAACCACCACCACGGCACCACTAAGTTCGACCACTGCCACACCATGGGCGATATGGTGCGCCTGAACTTGCAGTTGATGCTGAGCCCCTTGGATATCCGGCAGCGGTAGGACGCTGGCTTAAGCCGAAGCGGGCGCTACTTGGTGGCGGTCTAGCAACTCAGCTAATTTCTGGTAAATAAACTCCGTGGCCTGCTGGCGAATAGCGTCGCTGGAGCCATCAAACTGCTGCCGGTATTCGTGAGCGTGCTCCAGGAACAGAATCGTGACGAATACCGTGCCCACGGGCTTATCGGGCGTTTCTGATTGCCCCGGCCCGCACAAGCCCGTCACGGCCACGCACACATCGGCCTTAGGCAAGTTCTTGTGCAAGCCCAGTACCATCTCGTTGGTAGTTTGCTGGCTTTCAGCGGAGTAGGTATCGAGGGTAGCTGGTTTAACCCCCAGTAGCTGCTGCTTGGCATCGGTATGGTACGTAACGACGGAGCCGAGCAAGACTTCACTCACGCCTTCTGCCGGAGCTAGCTGGGCTGCTGCTAGGCCGCAGGTGCAGCTCTCGGCCAGGGCTAGCGTGAGCTTGTGCTTGATAAAGTCTTTGATGAGAGCAGTAGGGGCAACCTTTTTCATAGCGAGGGATAAACAGCGAAGTCCCAACAGTACGCGCGATGCAAGAGCATGGGTATAGCTCAGCTTACGCAGCAGTAAGGCTAATTTGTAGTATAAAGCAGATGATCAGTAGGTTATAAAGAATGAGTTGGGCTGCTAAGGCGAAAGTTTTCTGCAAATAGCCTTATTGTATTCGCTCTACTCTTGCCGGTATACTACTCCTTGCTTCATCACAAAGCGCACCTTCTGCATGGCTCCTATATCCTGTAGCGGGTCGCCCTCCACCGCCACTACGTCGGCGAGCTTGCCTGGCTCTAGCGTCCCCAGGGAAGAACTCTGCCCGAGTAGTTCGGCGGCGTGTACGGTGGCACTGCGCAGAGCTTGCAGCGGCGGCATGCCGGCTTCCACCATGTAGCGAAACTCCAGAGCATTCACTCCGTGCCGGAATACGGCGGCATCGGTACCAAACGCAATTTTTACTCCTGCTTTGTAAGCCCGCCCAAACGTTTCTTGGAGCTTAGGCCCGATGGCTAAGGCCTTGGGTGTCACCAGGGGCGGGTAGTAGTCTGGGATTTTGGCAGAGTCTGCCACCGATTTGCCGGCTGTGATAGTGGGCACGTACCAAGTGCCGTATTTCTTCATCAGCTTCATGGTCTCGTCGTCCATGAGGGTGCCGTGCTCAATGCTGGTCACACCCGCCCGAATGGCCCGTTTCATGCCTTCCGCTCCGTGCGCGTGGCAGGCTACTTTGAGGCCAAGGTCGCGGGCGGTTTCCACAATGGCCCTGATTTCCTCTTCCGTCATTTGGGCGCCGCTTCCATCCTTCGCCACGCTCAGAACCCCGCCCGTGCTGGCAATCTTAATGAGGTCGGCGCCACGCTTGTACTGTTCGCGCACAGCCTGCCGGCACTGGTCGGGGCCGTTGGCTACGCCTTCACTGGGGCCCGGAATGCCCATTAGGTCTTGGCGGTACCCATTGGTGGGGTCCATGTGGCCGCCGGTGCCCGAAATAGCCTTGCCTACGGTAAAGATGCGCGGCCCCACTACTTCGCCCCGGGCTACCGCATTGCGTAGGGCCAGGTTTACCCCCGAGCCACCCAAGTCGCGCACGGTGGTAAAGCCAGCCATGAGTGTCAGGCGCGCATGGCTAAGGGAGCCGAATGCCACATCGGCGGGATTCTGGGTAAACTCCTGCAAAAATTGGTCTTTGCTGGTTTCGCCTTCCAAGTGCACGTGGCAATCGATGAGGCCAGGCATCACCGTGCGGTTCTTCAGGTCAATAACCTTGTCATTCCCAGTGGTAGGGGCGGTGTAACCACGCTCCACGGCCACTACCCGGCCGTTTTCCACCACCAGGGTCATCTCCGGCTGCAGGCGGTCCTGGCGCATATCCAGCAGGCGCCCGCAGTGCATATAGGTTTTTTGCGCCAAGGCCGGCGTGGTTGTCAGCAGGGAGAAGCCTACCCACATGGCGGGGAGTAAGCACAGGCGGGTACAGGTAGCAAGCATATGTAGCAAGTGAAGAGGAAGTGATAGGGCGGAAGATACAACGGAAAAAAACGCTGCATGCAGCACAAAACCCCACCGAATACGTACCTTCCGGCCAGCGGCCCGGCGGCCGTTTGCGTACTCGTTATCTTTTCACTTCCTTCTCTTATGGCTACGCCCGAAGAATTCGAAGCCGCTGCCCAGCGTGCTCAACAGCTCCCTAGCAAACCTTCCAACACTGTGCTGCTCCAACTATACGCCTTGTATAAGCAAGCCTCCGAAGGCGACGTAACCGGCGACCGGCCGGGCGGTTTCGACTTCAAGGCCATTGCTAAGTACGACGCTTGGAGCGGCCTGCGCGGTAAGGCCCAGGATGAAGCCCGCCAAGAATACGTAGAGCTGGTAACTTCCCTGTTCCAAAACGCCTAGTTGGCACTAGCCCGCCACTACAAAGGCCCGCTTCCAGCAGTTGGAAGCGGGCCTTTATGCTATGTATTGAGCTGGCACCTAGCCTAGCGGCTGGGCTCCAGCATCGGGAGCAGCCGGGGGCGGGGTGGGCTTTGCCGGAGCGGCGGGCGTAGGCAGGTCGAACGCTACGGCGTTGTGCTCAAAGTGGCCTTTGTGGGAGCCGTCGCAGAAGGGCTTGTTAGACGAGAGGCCACAACGGCAGATGCTTACCCGCTCGCGGCCACCTAGGCCGTAGGGCTGGCCTTGGGCGTCCACAATTTCGAAATCTGTGCCCTCTACGCGAAGAGAGCCGTTGCTGAGAACAGTGAGCTTAGTAGCCATGAGATGCGGTGCTGGTAGAAGATATGATGGATGCAAAAGAAAGTAGGAAGCCCAGCCGGAAGTAGCATATAGCCAGGCTTACTTGAGTCAGAAGAATGCTGTACGACTGCTTAGGCGTGCAGCTCCTTACGTAGTACGTAATCATTCATCCAGTAGGGGCCAATGGGAATATCTTCCTCCCGGTGCTGCTGGTACCCCAGGTGCTCATAGAACGCCAGCGCCGGGTTGTGGCGGTTTACGTTCAGCTCTAAAGTATGGCCGCCAGCTTGGCGCACGGCTGCCTCCACGGCCCGCACCAGATGTTGCCCGAGGCCTTGCCCTTGGTGAGAGGGTAGCACATAAATCTTGTGCAGCTTGTAAAGGCCATTGGTAGGCTGGGCGGAGAAAGAGGCGTACCCACTGGCCTCATCCTCAGTGTAGAGGAGCAGGAAGGTGTGGCCCTGTTCCGTCATTTGCCGAGTGAGCGAAGCCGGCGTGTAAATCACCCGGTACATGTACTCAATTTGCTTCCGCGAAATGATAAACCGGTAGGTAGGTTCCCAGGTAGCTTCAGCTAACCCAATGATGGTAGGAATGTCCGCCAGCGTAGCGGGTTGGATGTGCAAAGAAGCGGCGGCAGAAGCTGACATAGCCTGCAAAAAACGGTATAATTTAACGTAAAACCGAACCCTAATCGGGCTTGGCTTCGTTTTTGGGCCGGATATTGCCTGTTCTGCTAGACGACAGCAACTGCGTTTGCCGTTGTACTTCATTCACCCACCCTTGCCACATGAAACATTTCCTGCTTTTACTTACTGCCGGCCTGTTTACTGCCTCTGCCGCCTTTGCGCAGCAAACTCCCCCTGCTTCCCGGCCCCGCACCACTACCACGAGCAAGACCACTACCACGAGCAAAACAACGGCCTCCGTGGAGCGAGACTTGCGAGACTTCAGTGACTGGGTAAACGCTAAGCTAGATCAAGCGGAAGTAAGTGTACGACGTGAGATGCCCCGTATTACCGCCGAGTACGACCGGCAGAGCAAGCGCCTTGACCAAGCCGTGGATAGCCTATCAGTAGAAGGGAAACGGGAGTACGCCACGCAGAAAAAACGCTATGCCAACTGGTCGGCGCGTCAGGATAGCCTCAATAAAGCAGCCCGGCGCCCCGAAACAGTTCAGCAAAGCCAGCGCCGCCTGCTCGGTGAAGACGTCGTCATCAGCCGGGCGCGGGCCACGGAATTACCTGACCTCTACTTCCGGCTGGTAGAAACCATGCGTACCGAGCGCAAAAACTGGACGCAGACCGACTGGAGCGCTGCCAGTGCCGTACTAACCAACCTGAACGCCCGCTACGAACAGCTCCGCGACCAACTCCCACTGGAAGAGCGCCTGCGTATTCGGAGCCTACAGGGTGAGTTCCGGACTTTAGAGAAAGCGCGGGACGTAAAAGACGTCATGAACGAATAGGCAGGCTGGTAGTACTTCACTAGCTCTTGATAGAAAAAAGCCCGCTGGTTTGCCGTTTAAGTGCGCAAAGCCAGCGGGCTTTTTCTGTCCGGCACGTTACAGCGGGATGGGCCCGTGCTGGGAGCGGTACTGTAGGCGCAGCCACTGCCACGCCGTGGGCACATCATGAAACAGCTGAATAGGAAGGTATTGCTTTACCCGCTCAAAAAACTGAATGCTAGCCAGCTGATTGTGCATGTCGGGCGAGAAAACGTAGGCTATGGCTCGTAAGCCCTCCCCGGTGGCATCAGGTAGCCACTCGTATTCCAGCCACGACATGGCTTCGCTCCAGTCGCCGGTGGCATGGCTTTTATCATTGAGCAGGAGTGGATAATGCAGAACACTTTCATACGTAAGGTAGCCTTGGGCGCCAGTTATTACCTCGCGGCTAGTAAGATTGCCGTACCAGGTGGCATACATCAACTGATGGGTAGGGACCTGCTCCAGCTTTACTAATAGGCGGCCGTGCGAATCTAACAGCGTGCCTAGGGGCTGCAGGGGAATGGTATGCATTGGGAGGGGAGAAGTAGGTTATAGTAGTGCGTTGGTTGTAAGGAGTATATATATCTAATATAGGTATTTATATGCCACCACCTAGGGAAGCAGCATCGTTCCGGAGGAACCGTTACTTTTGCATCCCCCAATCCTTTTTCTCGTCTTCCGCGCTTCACTCATGCATATTGCAATCGTCGGCAACATTGGCGCCGGCAAGACCACGCTGGCCAACAAACTGGCGCATCATTTCAACTGGGAGGTGTTCCTGGAAGATGTCGATCATAATCCTTACCTCAAGGATTTCTATGACGACATGCCCCGCTGGGCGTTTCACTTGCAGGTATATTTCCTCAATAGCCGTTTTCGCCAAACCCAGCGCATCAAAGAGCTGCAGCAGGCAAGCAAAGGCGTTATTCAGGACCGCACTATTTACGAGGATGCTCACATCTTCGCGGCCAATCTGCACCAATCGAGCCTGATGGCGGAGCGGGATTACCTGAATTACCTGGGCTTATTTGAGTCCATGATTAGCATGGTAGAGCCCCCCGACCTGCTGCTTTATCTGCGGGCCGATCTGCCGAAGCTGGTGTCGCAGATAGAAAAGCGCAACCGCGACTATGAGAACAACATCAAGATTGAGTACCTGCGCAACCTCAACGAGCACTACGAGCACTGGATCAGCAACTACAAGCATGGTAAGCTGCTCATCGTTGATGTAAACAACCTCGACTACGTGCACAACCCCGAGGATTTGAGCGTTATCATCGAGAAAATCAACAGCACCTTGTTCGGGCTGTTCTAAGCAGCTTACATGTAGCGACCAGTAGGTAACTAACAAACTGCCCCTACCTCTCTCGAAAGCAAACGCCCCGCTGTGCACAGGCACAGCGGGGCGTTTGCGCATAGTAAGGCGTTGTGCTGTAGCGTTAGTCAGCGGCCATGGCTTCGTTGAGAAAGTGTACAAGTGGTAGTGCAGCTCGCCAAGCGGCCAAGACGTGGGTGGGAAAGTCGGGGCGCAACACTTCGGCATCCGGTACAGGTTGCCACACAAAGAAGCTCTTGAGGCGGAGCCACTCCACATCGGGGTCAGCGCGGTCGTAGCCTTTGGGAGCTGTTTTGAGCGTTTGCGTCATGTCTAGGCCCGCGGGAAAGTAGCGCAACAGCTCTGCCTCTTGGCGCATTGCGTGGAAGGCCTCGGGATTGTAGTGGATTTCCTGACGCACGCGGGCCAGTTGGGCGGGCTCGGGCAGCCAGCGCCCCGCTCCAATATAAGTTTCGCCGTCGGGCTGCACAGCCACGAAAAAACCAGCCCACGGACTGTGACGGCCGCCGCGCTTGATGCCCGCTCCCATGTGGCGCTTATAGGGCTCGTCGCTCTGCTGAAAACGGTCGTTCTTATTGATGCGAAACATAACGTCTTGGGGCTTAATGCCCGTAAGGGCGGGCTCTAGCTGCGTAGCTCCACGAAGCAGCTCTGCCACAAAGCCCGTGTACTCGGCCCGGGCGCGCTGGTAGTCGGCTCGGTGGGCATCCATCCAGGCTTTGTTGTTGTTGGCGGCCAGGTCCCGCAGAAAGGGCAATACGAAGTCTAGTGGCATAGCAAAAGGAAAAAGCGCCGATAACAGCACGGTCCAAATAACACCGCCCCGCACCGGGGTAACGGTACGGGGCGGATAGCAGGCGGGTTCTGAGTGTAAAAGCTAGTGTTGGCCTAGGGCTTGTGCATTACCAATGGGGGTGCGGTCATTTAAAGCCCAGCTAAACGATTGGTATTCAATGGTAGCTGTGGGTTGAATAGGGGTGCGGGCATAGCGGTTCAGGAAAGCAATGAGGCTGTTTCCGTACCGAACTCTGCCGAGTAAGCATCAAATAACCCCGACACCTGTACTTGCCCCGAGGCAAGCTGATTGAAGGTCGGGTCGTTGATAAAGCGCCGCGCCTGGGCGTCCAACTGCTGATTGATGCGGGTGCCGTCGTAGGCTTCTGCTAAGGGCGCCGGGGCCGATGCGGCCGTGTAAAGCAAGCCAAAATGCACGCGCGGGTCGTGAAATTGTGCTGTGAGCATCTGGCGCTCAATCTGGTTGAGCGAGTAGGACTGGCCGCCTACTTCTACTACTGGCGCGTCCCAGGGCGACTTTTGGCCGCCTACTGTCTTCACCCGGATGTCGTTGATGCTGCTAATAGGGTAGTACTGCAATACCAAATAGGTAGCAGCAGCATTGTAGGTATTCAGCCAAAACGCCTTCGCGTCGTTGGAAGACCAAGCCGGATTACGCGGATTCACTTTACGCAGACTCAGCAGATAATCCAAAAGTTTATCCTCTTCTTCAAGCATGCCTTGGTAGTCTACGTGACCATCAAGGGTGGAATGTTGCATGAGCAAGGCGTTCCACGGCTCGTGTAAGAGTTCCAATGCATTGTTATCGTCGGCTTGGGCGGCAAAGCAAGGAAGCATGAATAGGAATAGTCCTCCCAAGAAGCGGTACAGTAGGCGTGATACGGTAGGCATGCAGTAGATGAGGGCAAACAAGGACAGAAGCAGGCGCTTTTACAGGCATATGTAAAAAGCACAAGCTGGGCAGAATATTCCTGACCAATGAAGCAAGGTGGTCAGGAATGGATTATCTGATGAATCAGTATTACAAAAGTATAATGAACATTCTATGTTTACAAATGGCAATTGTAATTTGCAGCTATAGTATTGCAATATGTGTAGTGACATTAGTTTGATTACTAAAATCAACGCCCTTGCGGGGTGCTAGCAAGCCTTTTCGTTGGGTTAACCCATACACAAGCGGTTATAGTCTTTGATATAATTTTTAACAAAAACGTAAAGAGTACAGTAACTGTCTCTAGAGGGAGTTGTTGATTAATTGCACTTAGCTGGTGTTTTGGTTGTAAGTGAACAGGGGTTTATACTGTGTATAATGCTCGAAAAATCCGATATTTGATGTTGCTTAGCTGCCAGTAGGCTATTGAGTATTTACCTTACGCCCAGTAGTATGGATTCCGTTTCAGCCCTTTCTCCTGCTTTGCCTGCTACCCTGGCAGAAGCACATGCTGAAATTCAGTTGCTCCGTGAAAAGCTAGCCGAGCAACGCATGCTAGCGCGCATACCGGCGCAAAATCCGCATCCCATCTATCGGCTTGGGCCTAATCAGCAGCGGTTATATGCTAATCCTGCCGCCGACCGCCTAGCCGCAGGATTGACGGAAGAAGAGCTGGAGCAGGCGCGTGAGCAAGCCTTCGGGTGGGCCATGGATGCGCTACTAAATGGCCAAGATGCCCGGCATGAACTGCGCATCGGAGCCCGTCAGTTTCAGGCTTGCATTGTGCCCTTCCCCGAGGAGGAATACGTAAACTTGTACTTGGTAGAAGAAACTGAGCGAGTAAAAGCCCAACAACTGCGCGCTGCTCAGCAAGAGTTTACTCAGCAGGTGCTAGATACCGTTCCTATTCTGGTGTACGTGCGCGACGCCGAGGGTAAATTCATATTCGAGAACAAAGCAACGAGTGAGCTAGGCGAGCAATTGGCCGCAGCTTCGCTGATATCCACAAATGTGCGGGCCGCTCAGCGCCAGCAACAGGAGCATTACAAAGCCAGCGACGCCAGGTGCTCTTGACGGGTAAGGAGCTTATTGTAGAAGATCCATTAACGCTGCCCTCCGGCGAGCAGCGTTGGCTGCACACTATCAAGCGGCCACTACAATGGAGTGATGGCAACGTACATGTGCTGGGCGTAAGCACCGACGTAACTGAGCTGAAGCAGGCTACGGAAGCTGCCCGCGCTGCGGCCCGGGCGCAAGAAAACTTCTTGGCCAACATGAGCCATGAAATCCGCACGCCTTTGAACGGCGTGCTCGGCATGGCGGCACAGCTCAGCAAAACTCAGCTCGATGTACGCCAACAAGAGCTGCTTACTATCATTCGCTCGTCCGGTCAGCACCTGTTGGGGGTTATCAATGATGTGCTGGACATGGCTAAGATCAGCTCGGGCAAGCTGGAATTTGCCCAGGAGGCCTTTAACCTTTGCGATTCTATGGGCCAAGCAGTGCAGCCGCTTGCCCTACAGGCCCAGGAAAAAGGCATCAACTTCGAAGGTACCCCGCTTCGTAATTCCTGCCCGTACCCCTGGGTTATTGGAGATGCCCATCGGCTCAACCAAATTCTGATTAATCTGGTTAGCAACGCCATCAAGTTTACCCCAGTTGGGGGACGTATCAGCGTAGGAGGCTACCTGCTAGCCGAAACCTCGGACTATATTGAGGTAGAATTCCGGGTTACGGATACTGGGGTTGGCATTGCGCCAGATAAGCTGACGCGCATTTTCGAGAACTTCACCCAAGCCTACGCGGATACAGCCCGGCACTTTGGCGGCTCTGGTTTGGGCCTGAGTATAAGCCGCGCCCTTGTGGAACAGATGGGTGGCACGCTACAAGTAGAAAGCCAACTGGGTAAGGGCAGCACCTTTACTTTCCAGTTGATGCTACCCCGCTCTACTCCCTCGGCGCCGGTAGCCTTTGCTCCTAGCTACGACACGGGCGCCCTGCGCGGCAAGCGCGTACTACTAGTAGAGGACAATGAAATTAACCGTTTGCTGGCCGGCTTGCTCCTTGAAGAATGGGGCGTGACAATGGACGAAGTGGAAGATGGCCCCACGGGCATCGAGCAGCTCCAGCAGGCCGCCTACGACGCCGTGCTGATGGACATACAAATGCCCGGTATGAGTGGCTTGGAGGCAACGGCCGCTATTCGCCAGCTTCCCAACCCGCATCATGCGCGAATACCTATTGTGGCGCTTACTGCCAACGCTTTCGCCAATGACGCGGAGCAGTACCTAGCTGCTGGAATGAATGCATGCGTGGCCAAACCCTTTGATGAGGCTCTGCTCTTCAACACCCTGGCAAACTTATTTGGCCACTAAGCTCCGAGTAGGGAAAGCCAACAAGAAACAACGCCCGCGTACTTGCTACCAAGCACTGCTGCATTATTAGTAGTGCTTGGTAGCAAGTACGCGGGCGTTGCAGTAGTTAGACGCCGGCGTACTCGCTAGCAACGGCTGATTTATAGCTAGTGACAGTCAAGGTATCCCCGACGCGGATGTTACCGGAGGTAGGGCCCGTCACGTTTTGCCCAAACATGACTTTCCCTCTTTGGGTGCGGTAGGAGGCCAAGGTGCGCAAGGGTTCCGCAGCAGGATGCTTAGTGGCCGTGCGTTGATCAATAGTTGTGAGAACACAGCGCCCGCAGGCGCGCACAGCTCGGAAGGCTACGTCGCCGATGTAAAATTCCTGCCAGCTATCCTCAGCGAAAGCCTCACCGCCGGCAAATACTAGGTTGGGCCGGAACCGGTCCATTCCCACAGGCTCAGCCAGACGGGCGTTCAGATCCGTTAACGATTTCTGTCCAATGAGCAGGTAGGGGTATTGATCCGCAAAGCTCACCAACTGTCCCTCGGGATTTAGCTCGGGCTCCACATCGCGCCGCACCATATCCGACATGTAAACGAGCTTACAGGGCTGGCCTAATGCTTCGGAAAGCCACTCGTCGCATTCCGGACGCGCGCGTGAGGCAAAGACCATGTCGTCCCAAATAGTCACGAACAGTGTTTTATCCGGTGTAGCTGCGAAGGGCACAAAGAGCGGTAGCAGATCGGGCCGAGCTTGGTGCCGAAGCAAAAAGCCGTTGTAGGCGGGCTCTACCTTCAAGTGAACCATGGCGGCTGTTTGCCGTTGGGTCATGAACTGGTTGCGCTCATTCACAATCAGCCAGCGCCGGTCGTGACAAAGACCGCGGGCTCCTACTGCCGCTTCGGTAAGCCGGATGCCGCCGAGTGATTTAACCGGATAAATGTACAGGTCGGTGAGGACGAGGGGAGAAGCAATAGACATACCCCAAAGGTAGGGGGTCTTCCTGTTTTATGCGCGCCAATTAATGGAGGGGACGCTTTTTGATCATACCTCCCTTCGTGTCCTTTACCGAGTGCATCACCATGAAGGCTTGGCGGTCGATGAGTTCGACCTCTGTCTTCAGCTGGCTGATTTCCAGACGGGTAATTACGGTAAACACGATGTCTATGGGGTTGGGCTGCTGGCCGTGCGTACCAAAACCGCGCTTACCATTGTACACCGTAGCACCACGGCCGAGCTTTTCCGTAATCATGCGCCGAATGGCGTCGGAGCGCCCCGATACGATAGTTACCCCCGTGTACTCTTCCAAACCATCAATAACGAAGTCGATGGTTTTGGCTGCCGAGAGATACGCCAGAATGGAATACAAGGCAGTTTCAATGGATAGCACCCAGGCGGCTACGCCAAAAATGAGAATATTAAATACCAGAATGATATCACCCACGCTGGCGCTGGACTTTTTACTGAGGTAGATGGCCATTATTTCGGTGCCATCGAGTACGCCGCCGCCGCGCATGGCTAGGCCAATACCAGCGCCCAGGAAGAAGCCGCCAAATACGGAAATCAGCAGTTTGTCGGACGTGACAATGGGGAAAGGGACGGTAGCCAGCACAATAGCCAGCCCAACGATGCCTAGCAGAGTACGAATAGCAACACTGGGGTCAAGCTGCCGCCACGCCATCAGCACGAAGGGCAAGTTGAGCACTACAATAAGAACCGGGAGCGGCAAGTGAAAAATGCGCGTAACCAACAGGGAAACACCAGTTACGCCGCCATCCAAGAATCCGCTGGGTAGTAAAAAGCTTTCGAGCCCGAACCCGGCCGAAAAGACGCCCACCACCATCAACAGCGTATTGGTAATCTGCCGTCTCAGCCAGTTTGGATCGGCGTTTGTCTCGTCATCGCCACCGGGCTGCGGAGGACGTGGGGGAAGGGGAGTAGGGGTATTAGACTTTCGTAACTTATTGAGAAACATGAGTTGGGGAATGAGCATAGGCAGCAAGTAAAGTCATGGTTTGATCTATATCCTGTACGACCCCGGAGCTGTAATGTTAATACTAGACAAGTGTATTGGCAGAGGATTGCGCCGGTTGGCGCGGATTTTGGTCCGAAATAGTCAGCCAATATTGTTCTGGTTTCTAGGAAAGCGTATCCGCTGTTTAGAAGATGCCCTCCGTTAGTTTTCCACTATCTCGTCCGCCGCGCCGATTAACCCAGTACGCTTTTCTGAGAGGCTATCGGGGGCGCGCTCAGTTTGCTGCCACTGTGCTTCCCGTGGCTGGTATGTTGGCTGCATACCCCGTGCTAGCCTCGGGCGAAATCATGCAGCTTGTACTAGCCGCTGGGCTCATCGTCATCTGCACCACCGTGCTGGCCTTACTTGCTGTGCCTCGTTTTCACGATGTGGGCCTGAGTGGGTGGTATACCCTGTTGCTGTTGATACCCGGCCTGAACATCCTGGTATTAGGCGCCTTACTTATCTGGCCGGGGCGCCCGTCAGGAAGGTGGCAGCAGGAAGTGAAAAAAGTGGCCTACCCATTGCACAGCACCCAGCAAGTGCAGTCAGCAACCTAACGAAAGACTACGTAGTAGCTGCACAGTAAAGCTGTAAACCAACTCAGGCCCGCATATGTAACCTATGATAGGTAACACATGCGGGCCTGAACTGAATATTGGGCTAAGATGGTTTACTGCGCTACCTGCTGGCGGGCTAGCTCCACGGCGCGGTACAGATTTACTACCCCGCCAGCCTCCGACAACTCCCGAAAATCAACGGTCTTGTTGGTGCCAGGCTGCTGCACTTGGGTATGTACTGGCGTAGCCGACGCCATAATGATGGACTTGAGCTGGGTGGCCGTTAGGGTAGGGAAATAGGACTTGAGCACTGCCGCAATACCCGATACCACCGGGGCAGCCATACTGGTGCCGCTCTTGTTGCCGTACTGGCTGCCGGGAAGGGTAGAGTAGATCTGGTTGCCGGGCGCAAATACGTCCACCGCATGGCGGCCGAAGTTGGAGAAGTCGGCGGCTAGGCCTGCGTCATTGGCGCGGGAAGATGCCCCCACCGTTAGCATGTTCGGAATGCGCTGCCCGTTTTGGAAGACCGGCGCGGGGTACTGCATGGTCTGATCGAGGTTCTTGCTCTCATTGCCAGCAGAATGAACGAGTAGCACTCCCTTAGAGCCGGCGTATCGGATAGCCTCTTCTACCGCTGGGCGCTGAGGCGAGTAGTACTTGCCAAAGCTCATATTGATAATGCTGGCCCCGTTGTCTACGGCATAGCGAATGGCATTGGCCACGTCCTTGTCCCGCTCGTCGCCGTTGGGCACGGCGCGCACAGCCATGAGCTGCACGTTGTTGCTCAGGCCCATGATGCCAACAGTATTGGTGCGGTCGGCCCCAATAATGCCGGCTACGTGGGTGCCGTGGCTGGGGTCGGGTCCGTACAGGTCGGCGTTGCCATACCGGCGCTCCTTCACATCATCCGGATGATCTTGCACAACAGTGCGCGGATCAAACTTCAGATTCAGCGAGTAGTCGAGCTGGTTTTTGGTATCTGTCACGGCTTCTTTGATTTCGGCTAGTACCGCATCAAGGGAAGGGTAGCCTGCCTCACGCAGGTTTTCGTAGAGCCCAGCCGTGACGCGCAGCAAGTTGGGGTCTTGCGTGGGTGGGTGGTGGAGCGTGGCCGTGTCGAGTTGAGTAACGTTCAGCGCCTGCTTGAGCATGGAAATGCCTTGGGCATTCTCGTCGTAGGCTTTCTGCATGTCGGCCAGGCGCTGCGTGTTCTCCTTTAACTTTTCGTCGTAGCTCTTTTTCACCTTCACGTAGAGGTCGTAGTCGGCACGTTGGGCTGCGGGTACGCTGGTGCGCGCTTTGCCTTGGAAGCGGGGTTGCAGCTTAGCTAGCACGCGGGTGTCCTCGTACGTGTCAATGTCCACGTTGCGGCCGTCGGGTCCGCCCAGAAAGCTCCAGCCGTGCACGTCGTCCACGTAGCCGTTCTGGTCATCGTCGCGCTTGTTGCCGCTAGTTTCCTTGGTGTTTTTCCACAGCAAGCGCTTCAAATCCACGTGGGCGGTGTCAATGCCGGCGTCGATGATAGCCACGGTTACCAGCGTAGGTACCCGGTCTTTCAGAAGCTCCTGGTAAGCCCGGCGGGCACTGACACCCATTACGCCGTCTTGCTGAGGATCAAGAAGGTACCACTGCGGGTCGTTGGTGGGGGAAGCCGGGGTGGGTGCTGAGGTAGGGGTTTGTGCTACGGCTAGTGTGGGCAGCAAAAACGCCAAACCCAACAGGTTCCGGCGAAAGGAAAGGGGAAAGGACATTGGGAGAAATAAGAGGCGAGGGGTAAAACGGCCTATACGAAGGCTGGAAGAGGAAAGGCTGATTCGAACAACGTAGATTCAAGGTGTTTGCTACAGACGCATATTTCAGGCCATAGACGCATTCAAATCGGATTCTAAGGGGAAACCCTGTATAAGCTGATGAGTTAGGCTAGGTTAGCCAGCGTAGGGCATCAAGACAGTGCTACATTAGCTTTACCGCTTGGTCTCGATAGCCACGAGAGCTAAACAAATGCCGCCGCCGCTGTTTATGCTGCAGTGGCGCCGGGGGTATGCCCTGGGTAAGCCCCCTCTCCTGACAAGAGTGGCTGCAACCTGCCGCCACGGCCTGTATCTTTACCGCTCTGCTACCTTCCTGACTGAACCGAATGCGCCTACGTTCCATTGTTGCGGGGGCTTTGCTGGCCCTGCCGCTGTTGCCGGCTGCTGCCCAAGCGCCCAAAACGTATTCTTCCTCCGAAATTCTATTAGGGCTTAAAAAGCTCAATGTGTTGGGCTCGGTGCTCTACATGGCAGCTCACCCCGACGACGAAAATACGCGCCTCATTGCTTACATGGCCAACGGCCGCCTGCTAGAAACGGGTTACCTCAGCTGCACCCGCGGCGACGGGGGCCAGAACCTCATCGGTCCGGAGCTGCGCGAGCAGCTCGGCGTTATCCGGACCCAGGAGCTGCTGGCTGCCCGCCGTATTGATGGAGGTCGGCAGTTTTTTACTCGCGCCAATGATTTTGGCTTCTCTAAAACGTCCGACGAAACCTTTACCATCTGGGACAAAGAGCAGGTATTGGCCGATATGGTGTGGGTGATCCGGCAGCGGCGGCCCGACGTGCTCATCACCCGCTTTCCACCCGACCCCCGCGCCGGTCACGGCCACCACCAGGCCAGCGCCATTCTGGCCGCCGAAGCCTTTGATGCTGCCGGTGACCCCAAGCGCTTTCCCGAGCAGTTGAAGTATGTGCAGCCTTGGCAGCCTAAGCGCCTGCTCTGGAATACTGGGAGCTTCTTCGTGAAGCCGGGCGAAAACATGGATGGCTACCTGAAAGTAGATGCCGGCGGCTACAACCCACTACTGGGGCAGAGCTACGGCGAAATGGCCGCCCGCAGCCGCTCCCAGCACAAAAGCCAGGGCTTCGGCTCCGCTGCAACCCGTGGCGAGGCGCTAGAGTATCTGCAATACGTGAAAGGAGACAAGCCTAAGTCCGACCCCTTCGAGGGCGTTGATATGACTTGGAACCGGGTGCCCGGTGGGGCGGCCGTGGGCAAGCTCGTAGACGAGGTGATTCGGAAGTACGACCCAGCAAATCCTTCGGCAAGTGTAGCAGGGCTGCTAAAGGTAAGAGCAGGAATTGTGAAGCTTGACCAACAAGCCAAGATGTTGGGAGGGTCAGTAAGCTCTAAAAAACCAGACTATCACTGGCTCAAAAGCAAGCAGGAACAGATAGAAGAACTGATTCGGGCTAGTTTAGGCCTCTACCTTGAAGCTACTATCTCGGAGCCCACGGTTGCTCCCGGTCAGGCAGTAGCCGTACGCCTTGATGTGCTCAGCCGCTCAGTCGTACCTATAACTGTGCGTGGCGCAGGCGCCCTGGGCTTCGGCCGCGACACTACGGTGAATGCTACGCTGAGCGCTGAGAAGGTACTCTCCCTGCGGTTGCCCATCCGATTTGCGGCCCAGCTTTCAACTTCACAACCCTATTGGCTTCGCGAAGCAGGTACGGTAGGAATGTACCGTGTGCCAACTGAATTACTGCTTGCGGCAGGAGGAGAGCGGAAAGCGACGCAACTACCTGGTGTGGCTGCAGCGCCTTCTGAGCATATACCAACTGGGGAAGGAGGTGCAACAACACAGGAGCGCAACGCTATGCTGCTGGTCAATCAGCAGAACCTCATTGGGTTGCCTGAGAACCCAGCGGCTGCCTACATAGGACTACAGATAAATGTATTGGGAAGTCCGTTGTTCTATAGTGTGCCAGTCCAATACAAAAGCACCGACCCGGTAGAAGGGGAGAAATACCGCCCACTGGCCGTGGTGCCACCTGTGGCAGTAAATATTGGCGGGCGCGCCTACGTCTTCGCCGACAACCAACCCAAAATCGTTCCGGTAACACTGCGGGCTGGCAAGGCCGGGGTGAAAGGAGCAGTGACCCTTACGTTGCCCAACGGCTGGAAGTCGGAGCCGGCGAGCTTCAACTTCGACCTCGCCAGTAAAGACGCCGAACAAACTGTGCAGTTCCGGGTGCAGCCCGGCGTGGGCGCCGCGGAGGGCAAAACGGAGTTGCGCGCCGTAGCCACTGTGGATGGACAGCAATACTCGCGCGGCTACCAGGCCATCGAGTACAACCATATCCCAACTCAGGTGCTTTTTCCCGAAGCTATAGCTCCGCTGGTGAAGCTAGACCTTAAGCGCAAGGGCCAGGAAATTGGCTACCTCATGGGAGCCGGCGACGAGGTGCCCGACGCCTTGCGCCAGATTGGTTACAACGTGACCTTACTGAAGCCCGAAGACATCACCGACCAGAACCTGCGTCGCTTTGATGCTGTGGTGCTGGGCATACGCGCCTACAACACCCTCGACCGACTCAAAACTCTGCAGCCAACGCTGTTGAAGTACGTAGAAAACGGTGGCAATATGGTGGTACAGTACGTGGTGAACCGCGGCACCGTCATCCCCCAAATTGGCCCTTACCCACTTACCCTGTCTTCCGACCGCGTGACGGTAGAAAATGCAGCCGTCACGTTCTTGAAGCCCCAGCAGCCCCTGCTGAATACGCCTAACAAGATAACTGCCAAGGATTTTGAGGGTTGGGTGCAGGAACAGGGCCTGTACTACCCGTCGCAATGGGACCCGAAGTACCAGACCGTGCTTAGCTCCCACGACCCCAACGAATCGGCTAAGGAAAGTGCCATCCTGGTGGCTGACTACGGCAAGGGCCACTACATTTATACCGGTCTTAGCTTGTTTCGGGAACTGCCTGCTGGCGTGCCCGGTGCCTACCGCCTGCTTACCAACATGGTATCGTTGGGTAAGTAAGCCTGCGGCCGATAGTTAAGCCATAGTCACTACGTGCGGCAGGGCTGCCTTTTGCTGCCGCACGTAGTGGTGTATCATCGAGTAGCCTCATGCCTTTGTTGCAGGAATGAGGTGTTGTTTGTTGCTCTACGTACTGCCTCATGCCCACCCACCCTGAAACCGATGATCAACCGCCGCTGCTTCCCTCGTGGCGGGCGTGGTACTGGCTGGTGCTAGGCGCCTTGACGGCTGAAATTGGCTTTTTTGTGTACCTGACGCGGCTATTCGCATGAGCACACTCGATTGGCTGGTGCTGGGTAGCACGTTGGCACTCATCATTGGCTACGGTACTTGGCGTACTCGTCGCGAAGGGCAGTCGTTGGACGGGTACCTGCTGGGGCAGCGGCAAGCGTGGTGGGGCATTGGGCTCAGCATCATGGCTACCCAGGCCTCGGCCGTTACGTTTCTTAGCGTGCCCGGCCAAGCCTACGCCGATGGCATGCGCTTTATACAGTTCTACTTTGGGTTGCCGGTAGCATGGTGCTCATTGCGGTGGTAGTCGTGCCCATTTACCACCGCCTGAAAGTATATACTGCGTACGAGTACCTGGAAGGCCGATTCGACCGGCGCACGCGCACGTTCACGGCCCTCCTGTTTCTGGTGCAGCGGGGCCTCAGCAATGGTCTTTCGCTCTACGCACCCGCCTTGGTGCTATCGGCTATTCTGGGCTGGAATATTACCCTGACGGTGTGGCTAATGGGCGGGCTGATGATTGCCTACACCGTATCGGGTGGCACGCGGGCCGTCACGGTAACCCAACACGGCCAGATGGCCGTCATTTTTGCGGGCATGGTGGCTGCTGGCTACTTGCTGGTGCACTACCTCCCAGCCGGCGTAGGCTTCACGGAAGCTATGCAGCTAGCCGGTCATCAGGGCAAGCTCAACCTGGTTGACTTTCATTTCGACCCCAAAGACCGCTACAACTTCTGGTCGGGGATGACGGGCGGCTTGTTTTTGGCCTTATCGTACTTCGGCACCGACCAAAGCCAAGTGCAGCGCTACCTAGCGGGGCGCAGCATCACGGAAAGCCGCTTGGGCTTGCTGATGAACGGACTACTCAAGATTCCTATGCAGTTTGGTATTCTGCTAATTGGAGTGCTGCTGTTCGTGTTTTATCAGTTCAATGCCCCACCTGTTTCCTTCGATCAAGCCCTTTTGAATCAGGTGCGTAGTAGTCGGGTAGGGGCGACTATTCTGCAGGATGCCCAGGAAAACCACGATGCCTTATTTGCCGCCAAACGTGCCGCTACCTTGGATATGGTAACCGCTCTGCGTTCGAGTGACCCTGGCTTGGTTGCCGCAGCTCAAACGCATACCCAAGCTGTAGATGCTGCCTTGGCTGGGCAGCGAGCGGCCGTTTGGGAAGCTCTTAAACGCGTTACTGCCACTAAGGAAGGCCCAGCTACCGACTACATCTTTCTTACCTTCGTGCTCAAGTACCTGCCGCGGGGCGTGGTAGGCTTGCTCATTGCCGTAGTACTATCCGCCGCTATGGGCTCGGCGGCGGCTGGGCTTAACTCTCTGGCTTCTACGTCGGTCATTGATATGTACCAGCCCACCCGCCCCGGCCGCTCCGATGCGGAGTACGTGCGCGTCTCGCGGTGGGCCGCCGTGGGGTGGGGCGTGCTGGGTATTGGCTTTGCTACCTTTGCCGCCCGCCTCGAAAACCTCATTCAGGCCGTCAATATTCTGGGTTCTCTCTTCTACGGACCTATTCTGGGCATTTTTGTGGTGGCGTTCTTCCTGAAAAACGTGGGTGGCCGCGCCGTGTTTTGGTCCGCGGTAGTGGCGCAGGCCCTAGTGCTACTCCTGTTTTGGCGCACCGATATTGCTTACCTCTGGTACAACATCATTGGGTGTGTGCTGGTGGTAGTAGGCAGCGTGCTAGGAAAAGCTGACCAGCCAGCCGCAGCCTAAACGTAGCGTGGCATCTACCGCCCGCCGCAATGCAAACGCGCCCGATTCCAACTGGAATCGGGCGCGTTTGGTAGCTAGGAAGCCAGAAGGCTACTTCTTCTTGCTGGCGTTGTTAGCGCTTACGATCAGCATCTCGTTCATTTTCACGTAGTCTGTGTTTTTGGCTTCTGTTGCCAGCTTCTTTGACTGCTCGGCGGCGGTTACGGCACCCTTGTAATCCTTCATCTTCATGCGGATTTTGGCTTCCGTGTGGAGGTTCCAGAACTTAGGGTCAGTGGCGTTGGCCTTTTGCATCCAGGTCAGGGCTTGCTTCAGGTCCTTATCGTTATCGAAGTAGTACACGGCGGCGGCAGCCAAGTCACCATTGGAAGGGCTAGCACTCTTGGTCACCTTCTCATCAATCTGCGCCATCACCTTCGACTCCACGTCCGTCATAATGCGGAACTTGGCGCTGGTGGTTTCCCACTGCATATCCACAGTGGCAGTAGCGGGCGTGAGGTCGGTGAAGTTGATGGTGAAGGTTTCTACCTTGGTTGGCAACTTGCTGGGCTTCACCGTGAAGCTAGCCACGTTTTCGTCGTCTTTGAAGCTGGCTACGTCGGCACCGGCTTTGGTGCTTTTGTTGAGCACTACCGTCCAGGAGGCCTTGCCCGGAATGGTATAGATGCCGTACTCGCCCGCGGGTACTTTCTTGCCTTCGATGGTTACATCATCCGAAAACTTAATGCTGGTAGTGGCATTGGCACCCGTGCGCCAGCGCTGCCCAAAAGGTACCACTGCGGCAGTAGTGCCCTCGCCGAAGCCTACGCGGCCCCGGAGGCTAGGACGTGAATACGTGATAGTAACATCCGTAAGGCCTACGCGCTGCTGTATGGTGCTCTTGGGAGAGGCCTGAGGAGTAGCAATTTGAGCGTGGGCACTGCTGGCGAAAAGCAAACCGCTCACGAGCAGCGTAGCGCCCAAAGAACGGAAAGAAGATGTCCGGGAAGTGGTGGTCATCATGAGGCAAATACGATGGAAAAGGGTGAATTGCGGTAGTAAAAATAGGTAAATCCTCACACTAGAGTGGTAAGCAAGGGGCAGTGAGAAATGCTGTGAGCCGCTTACCCACTACACTCGGCGCTGCGCAATGTGGTGCTGGGTGAGGAGTTGCGCCACCATAGCCGGGGTAGCCGGAGCCTGCAAGCAGCGCATGTTGAGGTAATAACAGGCCGTTTCGGTAGGATAGAGTAGGAGCCAGTCAGGCTGCACCCACACTGCCCACCGAATTAGGCTCCACTTACCCGAAAATTGGCCCAATGTGTTGCGGCCGCTGATTTCGGTATCCGTGAGGGTAAAATCGGTAGGCTGGTGGGCGGCCGTGTTCCTCGCGTACCCCCGGCGTAGCTGGTAGCGCACTAGTCCAAAGCGCAGCAGCGCGTATAGTACCGCTACCGCCAGAAAAATAAGGGAAGAGGATGAAGGAAACTGGCCGTTCTGGTATAC
Source organism: Hymenobacter sp. AT01-02 (assembly GCF_000961955.2). Classification (NCBI taxonomy): domain Bacteria; kingdom Pseudomonadati; phylum Bacteroidota; class Cytophagia; order Cytophagales; family Hymenobacteraceae; genus Hymenobacter; species Hymenobacter sp. AT01-02. Next base: position 33,807 of record NZ_JZIR02000026.1, on the reverse strand, counting down.
TTCCAGTCCCACTCTCAGGGCTAGCAACCCCACCGCCGCACCCAGAATCCAGTGGTTCAGGCGGGTGCGGGGGCGGGCGCGCCAGAGCCGAAAGTTCACAGCCACAAACTCATTGGCGGAGAGCTGTACGCCGGACAGAATGATGGGGTGTAGCTTCATCAGGAGGCGAAGGTAGGCCCCGACCCGCTTACTTCCTGTTTGCCAATCAAAGCCAGCACATCTATGGCCGTATAGGGGTCTGGCACTTGCCGCAAATCCAGGTAATAGCAAAAGTCGGGGCCAGGGTAGAGCAGGAGCCAGTCGCCCACCTGCTGCACGCGGGTCAGGTCGGGCCAGCGCAGCCGCTGCCAGCCCTGGGGCCACTGCACAGCAAGGCCTGCCTCTGCTATCTTAAACCCCAGTGGTCGGGGCTGCGCTTGGTAGGTCCGGAATACCCGGCGGTATTCTAGCCACTGATGTAACAGCCCTGCCACCGCGAAAAGGGTCATCACTATAGCGTAAAACAGCGCAAGTCCCGGCTTAAACCAGAAAGCAATTCCCACGCTCCCAGCCAGGGAGGCCAGCCACACCTTCACCTTGCGTTTCCACGAGTCGGAGGTAGCTGGCTTCTGCTAGTTGCCCAACTCCGGGTAGCGCTGCCGTTGCTGCGTCTGGTGAATTAGCTGGTACTCTTGGAACGTAGGAGGGGTAGCGGGGAGGCTAATTATAGGGGTATTGTCTCCCATTTATATATAGCTCTGTTCTGGGCTCAAGGTTGGTTAAGAGGTTATACAGCCGAAAGATTGATATGTCCATAGGACGCTTAAAGCATATAAAAGATACAGCATCACGGGCTTGCTGATCCACTCGTTCCGCAGGTATACCATTCTCTATCACTCCAAAAAAAATATCTGCTACCTCATCGGCCAACAAAGCATTTCCCTTCATAACAACAGTAATACGAGTTGTAGACATATGATTGTGTGTATACAGAGTTGTCAAATATAAAAACGGGCGACGCACAATGCGCCGCCCGTTTTGGGTAGTTCGTCTAAATCCACACCTTACGTTAGCTCAAACTGCAGCTTGAGCAGGTTGGCATAGAGGCCGTTTTCGTCGTTGCTGAGTTGCTCGTGAGTACCTTGCTCCGCGATGCGGCCACCCTCAATCACCAGAATCTTATCCACCTTGCGGATGGTGCTGAGGCGGTGGGCAATGATGATGCTGGTGCGGTTCTGCATAAGCTCGTCCATGGCCTGCTGCACCAGTTTCTCGCTTTCCGAGTCGAGGGCGGAGGTAGCTTCGTCGAGGAGCAGGATGGCCGGGTTTTTCAGGATGGCGCGGGCAATGGCAATGCGCTGGCGCTGTCCGCCCGAAAGCTTAATGCCTCGCTCGCCTACTACCGTATCCAGCCCTCGGGGAACGACTGAATGAACTGCCAGGCATTGGCCCGGCGGGCGGCATCGACAATATCAGCCTCCGGCGCGCCGGGGCGGCCGTAGAGAATGTTTTCCCGGATGGTACCGCCAAACAACATCGTTTCCTGGGGCACAATGCCGATGTGCTGACGCAGCTCCGTCAGGTCTAGGGTATTAATGTCGCGGCCATCAACGCTGATGGTGCCGCCACTGAGCTCGTAGATGTGCATCAACAGCTGCACAATGGTACTTTTACCGGCCCCCGAGGGCCCCACCAGAGCTACCTTCTCGCCCGCTTCAATACGGAAGCTAATATCTTTGAGCACCGTAAGGTCCGGCCGGGTGGGGTAGCGGAACTGCACATTCTCGTAGCGGATGTCGCCGTACACCTGTAGGGAAGTTGCACCAGCCGGCCGGGGCTGATGCACTGGTTCCGATTCCTCGTCCAGGATTTCGAGAATGCGCTCCGAAGCGCCGAGGCTGCTCTGAATCTTCCCGTACATCTCACCCAAGCCACCCACGGAAGCCCCAATGAACATGGTGTACAGAATAAACGATACTAAGTCGCCCATATCCAGGTGACGCGGGTCAGTCTTGGGCAGCTCCACGTAGGTAGCGCCCCGCCAGAGCACCAGAAAGATGCCACCGAAGATGGCTACGATAATGAACGACACGAATGCGCCGCGGTAAATGCTCGATTTCAGAGCAAACTGCACGGTGCGGTTTAGGCCAGCCGCGTACCGACTCACCTCATGCTGCTCGCTGGTATAGGCCTTCACGGAGTTGATGCCCTGCATGGTTTCCTCTACTACCACGTTGGTTTTGGCTAGCTCATCCTGGGTTTGTTTGGAGAACTTGCGAATGCTGCGCCCGAACAAAAAGGCCAGCAACACCAGGGGCGGAAACGTAGCCAGCATAAACAGCGAGAGGCGCCACGACTCCCACATGATAAAGGCCACGCCAGCCAACAGCGTCAGAATCTGGCGCATAAACTCAGCCAGGGTCAAGGTGAACGTATCCTGAATGTTAGCTACGTCGGACGTCAGGCGGGAGGTGATTTCGCCCACCCGGCGCTGCTCAAAAAACGGAATCGGCAGCGTTACCAGCTTCTGGTAGAGCGTGCGCCGAATGTCGCGCACCGTAAATTCGCTGACCCGTGAAAAAAAGAAAATTCGCCCGAAGGAGAACAGGCCCTGTACTAGCACTACCCCAAATAACAGCAGCGCCACGCCTGTAATGGTGCGAGGTAGGTAGGCCGGTAGCTTGGTAGTTTGGTGATTAGCGATGTTGACCAGATAGCCCAGCATCTTGGGCATTACCATGGTGGAAATGCTGCTAAGCAGCAATAGCAGCAGCCCCGCAATAAATGGGCCTTTGTACGGCAGTACAAAGCGGAAAATCCGCAGTCCACGTTGAAAAGTCTCTTTCGTAAGCTTGACCTTGGGGGCATCAGCCTCCGTTTGGCCACTGGTATTCATTCCGCTTCTGGCTGCCATTTTTGTATAGAAGCGAGAAGTGAGCAGTAGAAAGCGATAAGCAAGAAGTGAGAAGTACAACCAACTGCTACACGAGTCTGATTCTTACTTCTCACCTCTTATGCTTAACTTCTAGATACTCACTTCTCCATCAATTCATTATTCAAATTTGTTTTTGCCCTGTTCTACTTTTACATCAGTAGAGTTGCCGAAAGGTACGGGCAGGCGCACCTGCACGGCTACCGGCTGCCCCTTGCGGGTAGCTGGTTTCCAGGCGGGCATTTGGCCCAGCACCCGCAGGGCCTCCGTGTCGCACTCCGGGGAGAGAGGTTGCAGCACGGTGGGGTTGGTGAGGTGGCCGTCGGCTTCCACGGTAAAGATCATGACCACGTTGCCGCTGATTTGCTTGACGCTGGCCGCTTCCGGATACTTTAAGTTTTGCTGAAAAAAGGTGTTCAAGCCCTGGGCACCGCCCGGAAATTGCGGGGGCGCGTCGGGGCGGTTGGCGGCCGGTTTGGCCTGGGCCTGCATGCGCCCAGCCCGCAACTCAATGGGCTGCTTGGCAGGAGTAGCAGGTGACTGGGTTTGGGCCTGTGCCCCGCCGGCGGCCAAAGCTACGAGCCCGAAAATGAAGAACAGATGTTTCATAGGGTAAAGGAAGGTAGCGCCCGGTGCGAAAGCTCCGTGCGGGGGTGTAAAGGTACACCTCCCTAAACAACGCCTATGCTACGGGGTTCAATTCTAGGTTGCGCGGACGCGAAATAGCCAGCAAGCCCAGGAATGTAAGTAAACCGTTCAGTATCAGGATTTCGAAGCCGAACTCGTACCCCCACCAGTCTTTGGAGTTGGCATTGATGAACCAGGTCAGCAAGGGTGCCACCACGCAAACGGGTAGCACCAGCTTGTCGTGGAGGCCGCGGCTAGTGAAAATGCCGAAGGAATACAGGCCCAGCAGCGGCCCATAAGTATAGCCCGCCGCCTTAAATACTGAGGTAATCACGCTCTGGTCGTTGATGGCCCGGAAAATCAGGATGATAACGATAAGAACTAGCGAGAAGCCAAAGTGCGTGAGTTGGCGCACGCGCTTTTGCTGGGCCTCCGGGTACTGCTTAATAGTAAGCATATCTACACAGAAGGAGGTGGTCAGGGCCGTAAGGGCCGAGTCGGCGGAGGCGTAGGTAACGGCAATAATGCCCAGGATGAACACAATGCCCGCGAACAAGGAAAAGTGGCTGGTAGCCAACAGTGGAAACACGTTGTCGCCAATAACTTTACCAGTAGTTGGGTTGGTAGGCAGGCTGATGCCTTTGGCCGCCGCAAATTGGTAGAGCAGCACGCCCAACGACAGGAAAAACACGTTTACTACCACAATGGCAATAGTAAACCAGAACATGTTCTTCTGGGCATCCTGGAGGTTGCGGCAGCTTAGGTTCTTCTGCATCAAGTCCTGGTCGAGGCCGGTCATGACAATAGTAATGAAGGCGCCCGATGCAAATTGCTTCCAGAAAAACTTGTCGTCTTTGGGGTCGGAGAAGTAAATCTGCGACATGGTGCTTTCCTTCACCGTTTTTACCAAGCCCGCAAAGCCCAGATTCAACTCGTTGGCCATTAGGTAAATACTCACAGCTACGCACACCAGCATAGCCAGCGTCTGGAAAGTATCAGTCCAGAGGATGGTCTTGAGGCCGCCGCGGAACGTGTAGAGGTAGATCAGGAAAATGCTAACCGTCACTGTTACGGCAAATGGCACGTTCAACTGGTCGAACACCGCAAACTGGAGCACGCCCGCCACCAGAAACAGCCGGAAGGCCGCCCCCACTGCTCGTGAAATAAGAAAGAACAGGGCTCCGGTTTTGTAGCTCCAGAACCCAAACCGCTGCTCTAGGTAGGTATAGATGCTCACTAGGCGCAGGCGGTAGTAGAGGGGCATTAGCACCGTGCCAATGACTACGTACCCCACCGTGTAGCCTAGTACTACGGCCATGTAGCTCCAGCTCTGGGAAGCCACCATGCCGGGAATGGAAATGAACGTGACGCCCGACAGGGAGGTGCCAATCATGGCGAAGGCCACCATGTACCAGGGCGCGTTGCGGTTGGCAATGAAGAACGACTCGCTCGTGGCCTTGCGCGAGGTGAGGTAGGCAATGATGATGAGGACGACGAAGTAGCCCGCAATCAGGCTCAGAACGAGGGTAGGAGACATTGCTAGTGCTTGGTGGTGTGAGCTCAGGTTGAGGTCAGAGACCAGGAAACCAAAACTTCATACCTCAAAGCTACTCTCCCCCGCTGACAATAACGCACCCACCTCGTTGGCCACCACCATCGTGCCCTACACGCCACGCCTCCTAATTTGTGCCTAGCGTGCGAGTACCCGCGTAGTAATACAGCTCAGCCAAGGTTTTCTCGTAGCTGGCCCGCATGCTTTCCTGCTTCAGGCGCAAGTCAATAAGCTTGGTTTCGCGGCTGTTGATAAGGAAAATAGTGCTTTCCCCTAGTTCGAACTTTTGAAGCTCGGCCTGTAGCAGAAGCCGTTGGTTGGCAATAGTTTGAGCTTGTACAGCGAGTTGGCGCTCGTAGGCCTTTAGGGTGTTGTATACCGCGCTTACTTGGTTGAGAATGGTGCGGCGGCTCTGTTGTTGTTCCAAGGTGGCATCCTGCACCTTGATGCGCGTTTGCTGCAGCTTGCCCCGTTCCTGGCGTAAAAACAACGGAAAGGCAAAATCCACCCCCAATTTGTAGTTGTCCCACCCGAAATCGTAATAGGCTGGCACCTCGGAGCGGTAAAAGTCACCGCGGCTCAAGAGCGTACCGCTCACGTTTATCTTGGGCTTGAGCAACTCACGACGGTAGCGCTCCTCCACACCCAACTGCCGAATTTTGGCGTCGAGCTTAATGAGGGTAGGGTGACGAGCCCCGGCCAAGGCCACCAACTGCTCAAATTCCGTGGAGTCTACTGACCCAAGGAGGGGGCGTTGGGGTACGGCATAGGTAGGCAGCTCTACCGGCTGGGCATCCTTGTTCCACAAGTGGTTCGAGAGTACTAGGCGGGCATTTTGGAGGTCTACTTGCAGTTGCTCGGCTTGCACCTGCCGGTCCTGCACCGTAATCTGTGCTTCCACCGAGTCGATGGGAGCTTGGTCGCCGAGGAGGGCGCGCCGGCTGATTCCGCGGAAGCGGGTGTCCGCCAGCTCTACCCCTTCCCGAATGAGAATAGACTGCTGGTAAGCATAGTACCAGTTCCAATAATCCTTGGAAGCCTGAAGCCACACCTCGTTGATTTGCTTTACCTGGTCAGCCTCGGCAGCCGTTACCAAAATGCGGGCTTGGCGCAGGGTGCTGCGGCGGGCATCGATAAGCAGTCCCTGCCCCAGCGGTACCGACAAGCCTACGCCCGCCAGTCCGTCCAGAGGGGTGCGGTATTGGGGGTTGACGTAGGTACCCACCATACGGTCGTAGCCAGCTTTCAAGTCGATGCCGCCCGGCCAGAGGGGTACTTTCAGTTCGTTGGACCAGTTGTTATAATAGTCGGTACCCCCGAACAGCTTCCGGTCAAAGCCAGACCCTACTTTGGGGTCGAAGCCGCCGCGGGCTGCCAGCACCTGCGCCTGCGCATCGGCGCTGAGCAGGGCAGCTTGCTTGACCACGGGGTGGTTGGCAAATACCAGGTCGGCGAGGTCTTGTAAGGAAAAGATACGGGCCGTATCCACGGGAGGTCGGTCGGCGGCTAGCTGCCGAGTTTGCACTGGTGCGGGCTCCAGGCCGGGAGCTTGGGTAGGGAGGCGCGGCGTCTGGGCCGAAGCGAAGAAGCTAGCCAGCAGCAGTACTACACCCAGGCTGCCCGTAAACGAAGTTTTTATCATCGTTCTACTACTTCTTTTCGGCGGTTGCTTTCACGGGAGTGTCCTTGGGTTCGGCCTGTAGGCTAGGGGGGAAGCCATTGAGCTCCCGCCAGATTTCGTACCACACTGGCACAGAATCCAGAATTACCCAGCCGTACACGCCCGAGCCTAGGCGCAACTGTGCGGGCCAATCCCGGTCCTTTTCGTGATGCTGGTCGGGGCGTACCAGCAGGCGGTAGCGCCCATTGGTGCTGCTCACTACGTCAATCACCGTTACGGTGCCGCCAAAGGTGCCCACGGCTACCGATGGCCAGCCCGAAAACTGCACGGCCGGCCAGCCATCGAACTGCAAGCGTACCTGGCGGCCCGGCTGAATCAGTGGCACGTCCATGGCCCGCACGTACAGCTCCACGGCCAGTACGGGCGCGTCGGGCTGTAGCGTAACAATGGATTCGCCTTCCTTGATGGTTTCACCAATACCAGCCTTGAGCGTGCGTACCACATAGCCCGCCTGCGGGGCCCGTACTACGTACAAGCCGCGGCGCACCTCCACGTTGCTGATCTTGTTGCGCAGTGCGGCCACTTCGCCCTCCGAAGAAGCGCGGCTTGATACGGCAGAGCTGCGGTCCGATAAGGTTTTAGCCAAGTCTTGCTCGTACTTGGCTCGCAGGTTGGCTAGCTCAATTTGGGCATTTGCCAACGACTGCTTGGAGTTCAGTAGCTTGTTGCGCTGAGCCGTTACCTTGGCTAGGTCTTCTTGCAGCTTCAAGCGGCGCGATTCAATGTCCGTCAGGGAAAACAGGCCATTCTTGTAGCCATCTTCGTAACGAACTAATCGGGCCTGGGCTATTTGGTAGGAGTTGTTGACAGCTACCAGGTCAGCATTGTCGATGGAAACCGTGTTACGGGCTTGTTCCACCCGGTTGCGAGCGGCTTCTAACTGAACGCGCAGGGTGAGCTGCAGCGCTTCAATCTGCTGGTCGGTAGCTTGTATTTTGGCCGCGTTTGCCGATACATTGCCCTGCTTGGCGGCAAGCTGCTCGCGCAGACGCTCGGGTAAGTTGGGGTCAAAGTATTCGTCTTTGATTTCCGAGATGGTCAGCAGCGTATCGCCTTTGGCTACCAACTGGCCTTCCCGCACGGCCCAGTGCTCAATGCGGCCCGCAATGGCGTTCTGCACGGTTTGGGGGCGGTCCTGAGGGCTCAGGGTCGTGAGCGTGCCGGAGCCCTCAATGGCTTGGCGCCACGGCAAAAACAGAATAATAAGGAAAACGATGGCTACGGCCATTAATACGCGGCCCAGCAGTCGGCTGCCTTTGGGCTCGAGAAGCTCTTTATGGGAGCGTTGCAACTCCTCTTCCCACACCGCGTCATCTACGTTCTGGTTCGATAGATTAAGCATGAGTTCCAGTAGTTTTTTTCTCGTCTAGGGGTAGGTCGGTCACGGCAGCCAGCTTTTCCGTGCCCGTCAGCATATCAAACACAGTGCTCACGCCGGTCATCAGCTTTTCAATAGAGCCGCTGATTTGCACGATAAGTACTTCGGCGGCTACAAACTGGCCCAGCGTCATTTGCCGCGACACCACAAACAAGGTGCCCGCAATGAGCAAGCCTCCTGTGAGAATGGTGCGCAAGGCCACGGCCCAGCTAAAATACTGGCGCAGCACCCGGAAGTGGCCGTTGCGGGCCCGCAGATAATCGGCCGTCAGCTCGTCGGTGCGCTCTAGGGCCCGGTGCTGCTCGTCCGGATTGTCGCGAAACTTGGGCAGTTCGCTGGCTACTTGTTCCAGCCAATCTACCGTCTCGTACTTGTGGGCTGATTCCTCGATGCTGGTGCGCAGGGCCCGCCGGTAGTTTATCACATAAATGAACCCTAGCATCAGCAAGGTAAACAAGCCAAAGCCAATGAAAATGGGGTGGTAGAAGGATAGTACAATAACCCCAAACAGGATCTGGATGCCGGCAAACATCAGGTCGATCAGGAGCTTGGTGAGACCTTTCTGTACCGTCAGGATATCGAAGAAGCGGTTAACTAGCTCAGGCGGGTTCTGGCCTTCCAGAGCCTTGGGCTCAATGCGGGGTAGGCGGTAAGCAAACTCAATGGCTGCTTTGGCGAATAAGCGTTGCTCAATGGCTTCCACCAATGTAAGCTGGCCCACTAGCAGGACGCCGCTCAGTAGCACACCAAGCACTACAACTGCAATCAGGATGTACGTGGAGTTGAATACAGCTCCCGTTGATACCAAGTTGAACACGGCCTGCGTGCCCAACGGCAGCGTTAGACTAATGAGGCCCGTGGCAATGGCGTAAAAAAGAATGTAGCGGATCGAACGCCGTTCCGTATCGAGCATACGGGTAAGGCGCTGCCAGGGGGTAGGTGGGGGGAGCGATGCAGAATGTGATGCCATAGGGGTACTGGGTAGCGTGACTACCGGAGGCGCTGAAAATGATTCGGACGGCTTATTACTGTCGAGCTAGTACGTGAAAAGTACTAGAAAAGCTGACTCGAATGGTTTCCTCCAGTGCTGCTACTCTGTTGAGTTAGTTATTCTTCAGAACTGAAATGGCAACACTAGCAAAATTGTTCTCAAATTTATAATTAAAATCGTATTAAATATAAATATAACAAGTTTGTATTGAACTAATATATAATATTTAATGCTATTTTAACAATTTTGTTAGACCCAGACTTCCTTCTGCACGTCTTGGAGGCCTCTATTCCCATTCTTGCCAGCGAAGTACCTCGCCCACGGCTGGTGCGTGCAGTTCTCCGCGCAGCATGCTACCATTGGCTACTAAGTGCAACTCTCGCAACGGTTCGGAGGCCGGCTCATCACTCAAATCGAAGGTGCCGTAGTGCATGGGCACGATGTGACCAGCACGCAAAATATTTACGGCCTTAGCGGCTTCGTGCGGGTTCACGTGGCTTTGGCTCATCATAAAGGCCGGCTTGTAGGCACCAATGGGCATTAGCACAACGTCGAGAGGACCAAACTGCTTTTCAATTTGCTCGAAGTGGTCGGCCATCGACGTGTCGCCAGCGAAGTAGATGGTCCGGCCGTCGGGCAGGCGTAGCAGGAAGGAGCCCCACAGCACCGTGTTCAGATCGAAAAGGCCCCGGCGGTGCCAGTGCGAGGCAGGCAGGTAAAAGAGTTCAAATGGGGCATCGGCTCCTAAATCGAACTGCTGCCACCAGCCAGCCTCCTGCACAGGCAGGAGCTTAGCCATACCACGTACCAGGCCGGCCATACCCAGCGGCCCGAAAGCACGCAACAGCGGATTCTGCCGCGCCACCAGTTGCACCGATTTCTCGTCCAGATGGTCGCGGTGACCGTGGCTGAGCAGCAGGTAGTCGATGCCGGTGAGATCTTCAAGGCGGCAGGGGAGGGCGTGGCGGCGGCGCAACCCCAAAGACGAAAACAATACGGGGTCGGTGAGCAGAAGCTTGCCGCTCACGCGTAACAGAAACGAAGCGTGCCCAAGCCACACCAGCCATCTTCTTGGCTTTGTAAAAAAGCGGTGCAGTCTACTACGTCTGGCGCCCACGTATCAGCCTTCTTCTCTTTCTTCTGAGGGTTTTCGTTGAGCTGCCAGCGAATGACCGTCTTGAAGCTGGGCTCGTATAACGCTTCGCCGTTGCAGTACTCATTGCCAATCATCTTGTTGCCCGGGTAGTTGGGCTTGATGATGGGCAGGCTTGGGTTGGAAACGAAGCGAGGAGAAGCCATGAAACAGTCGTGAAAATGAAGGGGCCTTCAAAGAAACAAGAAAGCCCCGGAAGCTTCCCGAGGCTTTACAAAAAGTAGTAGAGCAATGGGGCTACCAGCCCACGCCCGGCCCATACAAGGGAGAGTAGGCCCCGGGGTAAGCCGTAGCACCGTTGCTCACCCGCACTCCACCCGAAACCGAGAAGTTCTCAGTAATATGGTAGTCGGCGCGCAGGTTCACCCCCGAGCCCAGGTTGCCCCCGAAGCCCGCATAAGGATTTACCGTTAGCCCATTGGTAGGCGTCAGGTCTTTCCAGGCGGAGCCCGTAAGGGTAAGGCGGGGCGAAAGAGCGTATTGCCCGCCACCTTGAATGAGGTAGCGGTTGCTCACGGAAGGCAAACCAGCATAGGCGCCCTCAGTAGTCCCAAATGGGCGCGCAGTGCCGGCCACGGTACGCAAGTACGTAACGCCGCCAAATACTGAGAAGCGCGGCGTCAGGGGTAGCGACACCATGGGGCTGAGGTAGGTAGCTGAACCGTAGCGGCCCGCAAAGGTGGCGCCTGCGTTTAAACTATACGAAGGGTGTAAGCCCAAGCGAGACGCTACTGGAGCCTGCGCCTGCACAGAACCAGCCAGCAGTAGCCCTAAGGAAACAAGAAAAAACGAACGAAGCATAGCAAGCCGGCCGCAGCCGTAAGGTAATGGAACACAAGATACGCAACAGCACGGGAGAAGCTACAGTGCCCGGCCTCTACCAATAGAGTAACGCGCAGTGTTCGAAAAGTTGCACCTTCACCACACTTTCCTTTGTAGCCTGATGTCGGAATTTCAAGCTTACCAACGCTTTCCCAACGTGGAAGTAGCCCAGCCGCTGCTGCACCTGCTTTACCAGCACGGCATTCCCTACGAAACAAAGCTCGACCAGCCCAGCATCGACCCTTCGTTTGCGTTCAATGCCACCAGTACTTACTTCCTGGTGCTAGTGCGCCCCCACGATTTTGAGGCCGTGCGCAAGCTAGAGCTAGACACCGACGAAACTCTCACTGCCCAAGCCCCTGCCAACCATTACCTGTTCACCTTCTCCCACGATGAGCTGATGGAGGTCTTGCTGAAGCCCGATGAGTGGAGCAGCTTCGATGTAGCATTGGCTCGGCGTATCCTGGGCCAGCGCGGCCACGAGGTACACCCGCCCTTGTTAGAGCACCTGCACCAGCAGCGTCGCCTCAAGATGGCCCGGCCCGAGCCGCGTCAGCAGGCATGGGTAGCGTTGGGCTACCTCGCAGTAGTAGGCGGTGGTATTTTGGCCGTACTCATTGGCTGGCACCTGTATGCCCACCACAAAACCCTACCCGACGGTCAGCAAGTACCCAGCTTCCAAGCGCCAGACCGGGCCTCCGGGCTGCGCCTCATGGTGCTGGGTAGTATAAGCTTTGTTGTGTGGCTAGCCTACCGGTTTTATCAGGAGCAGTAGCAAACTGAACTAGCACAGTAGTCTATATAGGAAACCAACGCGTTTCTATATTTTGCTGAGGTAAATCATAATTCTCAACTACTTACCTATTTCTTCCATAGACGAATTTGTACCCGAAGAGCACAGCACCGCGCAACCCCAGATAAGCATCAGTGCTGAGGATGCATCTCGCATTCAGGGAGCCTTTATACGGCAGGTTTATGGCTGGATGGCTATTGCCTTGGCTCTTAGTGGCGGGGTTGCTATGCTGGTTAGCTCCTCACCAGAAATTATTGAGCTGGTAGCTGGCCAGCGCTTCGTGTTTTTTGGGTTGCTGCTGCTCGAAATGTTTGTGGTCGGCTACGTCTCGGCCCGTGCTTTCGATATATCAGTAGGGGCGGTGACGGGCGCTTTTATTGCTTACTCCCTGTTGAACGGCATCACCTTAAGTATCATTTTCTTGGTGTTCACCCAAGACTCCATTGCCTCTACCTTCTTTGTTACCGGTGGTACGTTTGCCGTTATGAGCTTGTATGGTTACTTCACCCGGACCAACCTGTCTCATTGGGGCAATGTGCTCCTGATGGGCCTTGTAGGTCTGTGCATAGCTTCGGTAGTAAACCTGATCTAGCTAAACTCAGTGTTATACACCATCACCTCTTTCGTCGGGGTCATTTTGTTTGTGGCTCTCACGGTGTATAATACTCAGAAAATTAAAGAGTTATCTTTTGTAGGAATAGGAAACGAAGATACCGACCGTAAAGCAGCCGTACTCGGCGCCCTCACGCGCTACCTCGATTTCGTGAACCTCTTCTTGTTCTTGCTGCGTCTTTTTGGTCGTCGATAGTTGCAGTGCCGCTATGGTTTCCTGCCCCGCGTAGGTGTACAAACCATAGTAGCGCGCTAAGCTAGAGCAAAAAGCCCCCGCTATTGGTCCAACTAGATTGTAAGTTGGGCCAATAGCCGGGGGCTTTTTGCTCTGATACAGGTAAAACGGCGTGGGCGTAGTCGACGCTTAAGTTAAGCTGGGCTTATTTAGCCTTGCCATTGAGCCAGGCCGCCCGAAACTTCTTCTGAGCCTTGGTGAGCGGGCGCCCAGCCAGTTCGTAGGGTACTACTTCAAGATCTGAGTTTTCCTGGAGGGTGATTGGTACGGTTCGTACTCCTTCCCGGCCGCGAACTTCTACTTGTAGAACGTCGCCGGGCTTGTGGGCGGTCAAGCGTTGCTGCATTTCCTTGGCATTCGTAGGCTTCTTGCCGTCTACTTTCAGCAGTACGTCCTCTCGGTCGAGGCCAGCTAGGTAGAAGGGGCTACCCAGCAGGGTAGTACCCAGAGTGGCACTGCTATCGGGATTAAACTGAAGACGGGCTTGTAGCGTGGCCTGGCCAACGTGCGCCCGGCGTACCAAGAAGCCGGCCGGTGCCATCAACTGTTCATAGTTGGGTAGCTCGTGGCCGCTGATATGCTGGCGGAAAAACTGGCCGGCAAAAGCCGTATCCTTAGTTACTTCACCAAGCACCCGTTGCAGGTCCTGCAGCGTGTAGGGCTTGGCTGGTGCGTAGTTTTGCTGCTGCCCGTGCTGTTTCCAGAGCGTACGCATGTAGGTATCGAGGTCGGTTTTAAAGCGCTGCCGCAGCTCCAGATCCAAGGCCAGGGCGTTGCCCGCCCCAATGTAATAGTAGCTCAAGTAAGTATTCGAGCGGTTATTGGGGTCAATAGCAGCAGCAGCGTCCACGAAAGGTGCCTGCTGGCTCATGTACACAGGCGAGTAGCGCTTGGGCCCCGGCATAGTGAGCATGGCATCAACTATGCCGCTGAGAGCTTCCTGGCAGTACTGCTCATCGGAATACACGCCCGCCCGGCGTAGCAGCAGTTCCCCGTAGTACTGGGTGAAGCCTTCGGCAAACCATAAGTTGCTGCTCATATTGGCCCGCTCGAAGTCAAACGGCTCCAAATCCTGGGGGCGGATGCGCTCCACATTCCAGCTGTGGAAAAACTCATGCGAAACGGTGCCCAGATTGTCGAGGGTGCCGGTGCCGCGCAGGGGGCGGTTGCTGGTGAGGGAGGTGGAGTTACGATGCTCCATACCGTCGCCGCTGGTCTGGGGCAGATAGTTTGCCACGAAGGTGTAGCGGCCAAAGTCGTACTCGGGCAAGCCGCCGAAGATGGCGGCAGCTTCCTTTACTACCTTCTTGGTTTGCCCCACGTACGCGTCCAACTCGGCGTCGGTACCCTCGTGCAGGACTTGCATTTCAATAGTGCGGCCTTGTTCCTGCCAGCTGCGCACCTTTTGTGGGCCCAAGGAAGTAGGCGAATCCATTAGGTATTGCAGGTGGGGCGCGTAGTAGGTGCCTCCGGCATCGGGGCGCAGTTGCGATGCTACTGTCCAGCCCGCGGGTAGTTCAAACTTCACCTCAGCGGGGCGCTGCTCCAAGCCACGGGCAAAAGCCAGCGTGGCGGGCATATTGAGGTGGGCATGGCGCTGGTCGATACCAGCGTAGGTGCCGTCGGTTCGGTCGCCGAACAAGGTATAGGTGAAGGTAACGGTACCGTCATGACCGGTCACATCCCAGCCGTAAGGGTCTGGCTTTACCACGCTCAGGGGTTTGCCCTGGGCAGAAGTGGCCTGCACATCATACACGTTCTTCGCAAACTCATGAAGGGCATAGCGGCCGGGAGAGGAGCGGGCCATGCGCACGTGCAGGGGGCCGGCCGGTACGTCGCGAAACGTTACGGTTATGCGGGCTTCGTGGTGCGCAGCATTAGGGAAGGCTACGGTGTAGTGTACGGGGGCCTGAGCTGCGGCCGGCCGGCTTAGGGCCAGCGGCAGGCTCAGTAGCAATATGGCGGCAGATTTCCGCATCATCAGCATAGCGAGGAGTAGAATGGAAGAGGCCTAAAGGTAGCGTCGAGGCAGGAAATACCGCTACCCCAACTATGGACCTCTGCACACTAGGCAGGTTGCACAGCCAGAAATAATGGTGCCGCACGTGCCCGCTACCACTCTGGGAATTTTGCTTGAGCTAGCACCTAGCTTAGTGGGCGCTCTACTTACCTCATTCCTGCGTCCACTCTGCTGCTTCTACCATCGCCCCGAAGAAGGTGCCTACTACCCGCCGCTGCATTCCCAGCTGCCCCAGTGCCGCCTCAATGGGTGGGCGCTGGCGCGCACTGATGCCAGTGGTCAGACCAAAAAACCAATACATCGTAGCAAGCAAGACCCGGTGCCACCACGTACGAGGAACCCCAAAGTCGGCTACCAACCACGGCGCGGCGCGGTGGCGCGCCGCGTACAGCCGACTAGTTAATAGGCGCAGGCGGCCAGGCTCAAACAGATCGAGAAAGAAAAAAGTAATGATAGCATCGAACTGCTCCGTAGTCTGCAGGGCTGCTTCGGTACCCAAGCGGAACTCTACCTGGGCGTAGCGAGTAGGCGCTTGGCTCCGCAAAAACTCTTGGCTTCGCGCTATCATTCGGGGCGAAGCTTCCAAGTAAACTATACGGGCCTCAGGCCGCCGCTTCAGGATTTCGCCCAGCACCCAGCCCGTTCCACCGCCAATTACCAGCACCTGCGGCGCCCCCTTCGGTAGGGCAGTCAGCGCAGCTTCTTGGGCCCGTTGCAAGGCCCGCCCGTACACCAACCGGGCCAGCGGGTCGTAGAAGGCCGCTACAACATCGAAACCTGAATCGGGGAGGGGCATGTGTGCTGATGGGTACCGGGTTGTGCTTAAGTAAAGCGCAGAGTATACGGTTGCGCGTTCATCTTGTGCGCTTGAACTGAAAAGTTGAAGCTTCTGGTGCAGTTTTTTCGTACGTAATAGTTTTCCACGCCTATGACGAGTCATTTGCAGCGCCTACTGGCGGGCCTGACCTTATTTATTACGGAGTTTGCCATTACGCTGGTGCTGGGTGCGCTGGGCGTGGTGGTGTTTCTAGCCATTGGGCGCGAAGTGTTTGACCAAGATGCTGCTTCTTTCGACGCGGCTGCGTTTCGCTGGACGCGGGATTTGTTTGGGTCAGGTCGGCAGCAATGGGTTGAGGGCGTCACGTTTCTGGCCTCGCGCAACTTCATTACCATAACCGCAGGCATCCTGGTCAACTGGTTTCTGCTAATGCGGCGGCACCGCTGGTACTCCCTGCTGGTGCCCGTAGTAGCTTTAGGCAGTATTACGCTTAATCTAGCCCTCAAATACCTGTATCATCGGCCTCGGCCATTGCTGCCCCTTGTGTCGGCTAGCGGCCTGAGCTTCCCTAGTGGGCACGCTATGATTTCGGCCTCTTTCTATGGCTTGCTTATATACTTAGTCCAAACCCACGTGCGGCGCCCTCTCTGGCGCTGGACGCTCACCGCCGCACTCGTAGTGCTCATTGCGCTCATTGGCCTCACGCGGGTGTACCTGCGGGTGCACTACGCCACCGACGTACTTGCTGGCTTCACGGCAGGGGTAGTGTGGCTGGTAGTGGCCATTCCCCTACTAAAACAGCTGGAAAAACGAGTGAAAAACAGATTTAAAAAGCCACTACAATCAACTGAAAAACAGCCTATATAGCGCAGAAATGACTTTTTTGTAACGACTTTTTTGCGGTTTTTTTACGTCGAAGCTTGACACACGTCGAAAAAGGCGCCTATCTTTGCAGCATCAAATGGCACTCCAAACGGGAAATTGGCATTTGAACGATTACTTGCGCTTGTGGCGAAATTGGTAGACGCGCTGTCTTCAGGCGGCAGTTCCGAAAGGTGTGAGAGTTCGAGTCTCTCCGAGCGCACGAAAGCCGATCCAGAAATGGGTCGGCTTTTTTGTTTTCCTACCTTCCCGGAATATCAGGCAGTACACCGTTGCGAGGAGCTGCGTTATAAGTAAAAAAACCATGTAGTCTGTGAAGAGGAAGTCATTTTCAGCGCGCTTAACCACTCTGGTGAGCTTCCTAACCGTGGAAATTCTGCTGGTAAGCGGGGTGTTTGTAGCTGCTGCGCTGCTCTTTTTCTACCTCACCCGGGTCGTGTTTGTGCAGCACTCCGTCACATTTGATCAATGGGCTTTTCAGCAAGTAGATAGAGCGCGAGCCGCATGGCCCGCGTTAACTGGGGTAATGCGGGTAGTTACGTTTTTTGCTTCGCTGCCTTTCCTAGTGCTGGCCGGTGTGGGTATTCCCTTAGGGCTCCGAATGCGCGAAAAACGCCGCGAAGCAGTAGAGGTATTTTGGGCCGTGGCTGGGGCGGCGTTATGTAACCAACTCCTCAAAACTCATTTTCACCGCCTACGGCCCAGTTCGGCCTTATTGCCGCAGGCTGGCTTGAGCTTTCCCAGCGGGCACGCCATGATTGGGCTAGCTCTTTATGGGTGCTTAGGGTGGCTGCTCTGGCGCCACCGTCGTCATCCTGTGTGGGCTACTCTGCTGCTACTGTGGGCTCTTCTAATCGGTTTGAGCCGGGTGTACTTGCACGTACACTACGCCACCGACGTATTGGCCGGGTTTGCGGTTGGCTTGGTGTGGCTTATTCTGCTGCGCACCGCATTGCGGTTGTGGTGGCGGGAGAAACAGCAAGTAGAAGGGTGAAAAAGCCGCTTACAACCTTCTGGGAAGGCATGCAAGCGGCTCTTTTTAGTTAATTCTCACTTTTACACGCAAGGCAAGTAGGCCCTTCACGCCTTGCAACTCTTCTAGCTCCAGATGCTCCAAGCCGGGTTCCAACAAGTTTCGGTCTTGGAGGTAGTCGATGTACTCCGAGTATTCGTCGGCTTCCCGTTGCTGGGAATACACCAGCGCGATGTAGCCCGGCTGAGTAAGCCGCTCGCCAGTGCCTTGCACGGTAGCCTTATCAATTCGCTTCTTAATAATCTCGTAGCGAATGTTGTAGGCTCCATCCACGTCAAACTGGCGTTCGTCTTGGCGGAAACGGATGCTCAGCGGCTGGCTATGAATTAGAATAAGCTGGGTAGTATCCAGGGGTACGGGAAGCTGGGACTTGAGGGCCGCAGTGCGCCGCGTAATCTCTACCATCACCAGCAACTGCCACAGCCGCAAGTTTTTCAGGAACACCAAGTCAAAGGGCTTGTGCTCAACTAGAGAAGCGCCCACGTAAATATTGTGCTCCACGCCATCGGTTTTGAACCGCTGGAAGTAGTGCGGGAACATCTGCTGAGCCAGCTCCTCCTGCTCGTCAAGGTAATCACTTACGGTGTCGTTAAGAATGGTAGTGCTTTCCTCAAAGGCCTTGCGCCGCTTGTACAGCACCCCCAGCTCCGGGTCAATGTTGCTCCAGTACTCATTGATGATGGCCCGTAACTCCGGGTTGTTTTGGCCCAGGTAGGCAAACAGCGGTTCTACTTCCGTCCGCAACGACTCGAAAATGCTGACCTCGTCGCCCGTCAAAATACCTTGACGCAAGCGGCGTAGGTTTTTATTGACGTAGAACTTCAGCTCGTCGATGATGGGTAGGTGCTGCAGCTCAGAAGCCTTTTTCAACACCTTGTTAGCCAAAGTCAGGTGCTCAATCAAGTCGCCCTGAATGGCTTCGTTGCGGGCCGTGCTACTACCCCGAATATCGGAGGAGCCGTGCAGCGGGTACACTTCGTGGAAGACGATATCCTCCATCACGGCGTTTTTGTTGCCGTCGTCGAGCTGCTGAAGCAGATTTTGGGCCGCGTCGGTGAAGCGCCACTCCATGGTGGGGTGAATAGCCGTGAACTTCTCCTTGATAATGGCCTGCACCCGGGTTTGAATTTCCTCGGCGTTGCGTTTCACTGCTACCGCAAACAGAGGTACAAACTGGTTTACGTTTTCCAGGCTGAACTCGTCCAGGTCGCCCACATTGGGAGAGCCTAGCTCCAAAAGGCCCACCGTATCGTCGCCGTAGGGAAGTAGGGCCAAGATGGCCGACCTGATTCCCAGGCTCATGATCTGCTGGCGCAAATCCTCGGGTATGGCAGCTTTTTCAACGTCTTCGAGTACCAAGGGCTGGCGGTCTTGCCAGAGCTGGCTGTAGATCTGCCGAAAGCCCGAGCCCGCATCTTGGTGGTGAAGCTGCTTGGTCAGGAAGCTGTGGTTGATTTTACGGCCAAAATCCACGAACGCCCGCTTCTTTTCGTCGTAGGCGGCAATGCCCAGTTGGAGGAAAGGGCGGCCAAATAACACCCGTAGCTTTTCCTGAATCTGCTCTAGGCGGTCGGAAGCTTGCAGCACGTCCCGCTCCAACAGGTCGTATTTTAGCTCCGAGAGGATTTCCTGCTCTGTTACATCCACCAAGTGCAGAATGTTGAAGCCTTCCAAGGAAAACTTCTCGGGAGGTAGGAGTTGCTGCCACAAGTCGGAGCGGTGCGGATTGCGGGCCAGATACTCCAGCTGCTCTGGGGCTAGTTCTGGCTTTTCACCCTCTACCCGAACTTCCAGAAAAGTAGACGTAAATTCTACGCTGTAGTGCCGGTAGAGACCAATGCTGTAGTCGGGCACGGTGAAAATGATATTGCCCTGCAAGGGAAGCTTCACCCCGTACACCTTCTCTAAAATGAGCTGATAAGCCATTCGAGTGGTGTAGGTGTCCAGCATCCGCATATCAATATTAAGCGGCTGCTTAATAGTTTTGCTGGCATTCAGCAGCACGTCGGAAAAGCGTGGCGTGTGGTAGAAGCTATAGCGCTGAAACGGCGGAATGGCGCCAATAATGTCGTTGTTGAAAGCGGCAGGGGAAAACACCGCCATCATGAGCGTTTCTACCAAGTCGCAGTTACACTCTAGCTGGGCCATGTCCGTGATGGGGCCACGCGCCCAGTCTGCTGCAGCTACCTGCTCGCCGATAAAGCGAGCGAGCTGTGCTACGCCCACATTGGCATCTTGTTCGCGCGTTTGCCAATACGTTATGAGCGGCTCGAGGCTGAGCGTGGTGCGAAACGGGAAAGTGACAGTGGCAGGATGGGCAATAGGTTCTTTTACCATGGGGCCAGGGAAGCGGAAGCTCACATAATCCGGTGGGGCAATGGGCCTCAAGCAGGAGCTACGCCAATATACGTAACACCAACGCGCCTGGGTACGTGCCACTAAGTGGTTTATGCTCGAGCTTACGCAACCGTGCTACCTAACACCGCAACCGGCAACCTTAGCGCCGGACGGGAATGTATACGGCTGTGTTTTCGCCGGAGGGGGCCGTGGCTACGAAGGGCGTGCGGCTACCATTGAGGTAGACTTCCTTCTTGGTGTTCTGATAGCAAGTGCAACACCCATCAGCTTGGTACTTGTTATCTAGATTGGTGCTGTCAACTACAAACCGAAAGGTGGGTGTTCTGCGCGTGCCTAGCAAGAGCTGATAGCCATAGCGGTCGACCTTACGCCCACTAGATTGCACAAAAGGGGTGTTGTTGTTGATGATAACAGGATCATACGCCCGCGCTAGGGTACGGCTAAGGGCTACCGTGTCGCGAGCGGGCACTCTGGCCGTGTCGTTAAGCAGGGTGCGGACCAGGTACACCGCCTGTAGCTCTGGCCGGGTAAAACCAGTAGTAGCCAGCGTGTCGAAGCGCAGAAAAAGAGCGTCGGCGTACTCGTCATTGCAGTCGCACGCTACGGAGCCGCAGCAGGCAGACAGGAGAGCAGCAGTGACTAGGAGAACAAACCAGGTAAAGAGGGGGCGCAACATAGGGCGTAAAGATAGTCAGGTAGCGCATCTGCACTTGTCAATGCCGGAGCACGCGCGCAAAAAAGCCTACCCCGCGCGGAGGTAGGCTTTGTAACGGTAGTAAGGAGAGTATTATTTCCTTGCCTCAGCTAGCGCGCAGGCAGTGCTACTCCTTCACGAAGCGGCGCGTTTCGGCCCCATCCTTAGTAGTAATCTTGAAGTAGTAGGTGCCATTGGGTAGGTCGGCAACGTTGATGGCAAGAGTGTGGGGGCCTTTTTCCTGCTCGGTCTGTTGCGCTACGGTACGGAGCGTATTGCCGCGGCTATCAAGAAGCTCCACGGTAACGGAACCATCCTTTTTCAGGTCGTACTCAATCTGGCTGACGGCGGTAGTTGGGTTAGGATACACGCTCGTGGTGCTGGTGCTGCGGGCCGCGGGAGCAGGCTTATTGGGGTCTAGCAACAAGAAGGCGCCGGGCCGGAAGTAGCGTACCATGGTACCAGCGCGGTGCAGCTTGCGGTCCTTGCGGCGGCCCAAAGCTTCCGACTGCTCGGGTGTGAGGGTGCGCGCTAAAATGGTTTTGGTATCGGCGGCCCACTTTTCCTTCTGGGGCTGCACTTCCTGGGCGAGCTTGGCAATTTCAGTCTGATACTTCAGGCCTAGCTGTTCTACGTTCTGCAAAATAGCTTTGGTTTCGGCCCGCAGTTGCTCGGTTTGTTGCTTCTGGGTTTCGGTGAGGGTAGAAGTAGTTTCACCGGAGGCAGGGCTGCGGAAGCTGCGCCGCAAGGCTTGGCTTTTCTGGCGGGTTTCACGCAGTTGGGTGCGGTAAATGGCCAGCTGGACCTTATCGGAGGTGGTGAGTAGGGCTTCCAGCTTCTGGCGCTGCTGGCGCACTACTGGTAGTACGTTCTGCTGTACGTAGGCGCGTAGCTCTTGGCGGGCGGGGGCCGTGGAGCTTTGCGCAGGAGCGGTTTGTAGATTCTGTGCTACTGCAGCTGGGCCAACTAGCAGGGCCCACAAAGCTAGGGTACAGGTAAATGCTTTCATTCGGCGAGCTAACGTTGGTAGGGTAACGAAGGAATACCAGGTTTCAGTCTCATAGATGTAGGCCGTACACCAAAGTTTAATCAGAAAACAGAAAAACCGCTCTGGTTAACAACCAAAGCGGTTTTTCTATATAGAAGCAGGCCCAGCGTACTACATGCAGTTGGAGCTAAGCGTAGCCGCAATAGGACCAGAGTGCGCGGCTAAACAATACCAAAGACACTTGCCTAGCGGAAGGTGTCTTTGGTGTCAACCACCTTTACGTCGGTTACATTTAGCTTGTAGGTAGCTACTTGCGCGTCTTCAGCCACTACCTCCTGGGGCAAGCCCGCCTTCACTACGTTGGCGTAGCTCATGGGAGAAGGAGCGTTAGTTTTTAGTACGTCGGCTAGGGGTTGCGCCTCGCTGTCATCCGTAACAATGGTTACGTACATGTTTTGCACTTGCCAGTATTTGCGAATGGCACGGTTCACATCGTCACGGTGAGCTTGGCTAGCTGACCATCCACATCGTTGAGCCAGTCTTTACGGCCGTAGAAGCGCGAGTCGAGCAGGAAGCCGAGCTGCTTGGCCGGCGTGGTGCCGTAGAGCTTCACGTAGGAACGCAGGAAGGTGCGCGTACGCTCAAAATCTTCCTTGCTCAGGCCATTCTTCACAACGTTGTCCATCTCTCGAACGGCTAGGCGCAAGGCAAACGGAGCATGGCCCACCTTCAAGTCGCCTAGTTCGGTGGGGTACTGCTTGCGTAACCCCTCGGCAATCTGCACCGGGCGCAGCCACAGGCTGGTGTAGTTGGCGTGGCGCGGCACGCCCGGTACGGGTAGCATATTGGAGCCCCCAGCCTCGTACCACTCCACGTAGCTGTAGTCGCCGTAGTTCATGGAGCGCGTCGTCCGAATCTTGTCGTAGAGCTTGCCGTAGCTTTTGCGGTGCTCGCCCAGCCAAGAGTTGGCTACCATCAGTGCCGCAAAATCGTCCTGGGCGCGAGTAGTCTGAATGGGGAAGCCCGCATACACCGCCGAGCCCAGGGCATCGGGCTTGCTAATGATTTCTATGTGCACGCCGTTGGGCATGGCCGCCACGGGTACCGCCGTTTTAACCGAGCTTTTGGGTAGCTTCTTCAGGTCGGATTCCACTTGCTTGGCAAATGAAGTTGGGTAGTTGCCGGCCAAGCCAATGGTGAGGTTATCGTTGCCAAAGGCCGTGGCGTAGTGCTTTTGCACATCGGCCAGGGTAATGCTCTTGACGCCCGCCGCCGTGCCTCGCGTCATGTGCTGGTAGCGCGTACCCCGAAACAGCTGGTCCTCCAGCGCAAACTTGCTGTAGTCCTCGTCCGAAGAAGCCCGAATTACTTGCTCTACATAGTTAAGCTGGTTGCTTTTGAGGCGGTCAAAGTCTTCCTGGGTGAAGCTCGGCGTGAGCAGCAGGCCCCGCAGCACTGGGTAAAACTTAGCAATGAAGTCGCGGTGAAACTCAAAGGTGAAGGTGGTGACTTCCTTATCGGTAGTAGCGTAGTAGCGCGCCGCCATGGGGTAGAGGAAGTTCTTCAGCTGAGCCGAGGTCATGTCCTTGGTGCCGCCCTCGGTGAGCAGTTGACTGGTCAGGAAGGTAAGACCTTCTTTGCCCACCGGGTCGGCGGCAGAGCCATTGCGGAACTGTAGCTTCACGACCACCTTGGCGGCGTTGGGCTGGCGCAGTTCCACTACCTCGGCGGCATGTACCGGGGCGGCCACTGCCGGCCCCAGCAGCGCAGTAACCAGCAGAATGCGAAAAAATGTATGTTTCATGGAAGAAAAATCAACGAGAAAGAAAAGCCAGGAGCCCTATAGCCCGCCCGTAGCATTGGGGCCAATGGTACCTACCGTAAGGTGCTCGGGCACGAAGTACTTCTGGGCCGCTGCCTGAATGTCTTGGGGCGTCACTTGGTCGTAGAGGGCGTAGTAGCGGTTCAGGGAGTTGGCGTCGCCGGTAAGCCAGATAAACTGGGCCAGGGCATTGGCTACCTGGTCAGGGGCGTCTAGGCCCATTAAGAAACCATACTTGAGCGCCGACTTGGTATCGGCAAGGCGCTTGGCATCTACGGGTTTAGTCTTTAGCTCATCAAGGGCCTGTACAATCTGGTCGCGCACGTAGGCCATGTCGGCTGGCTTTACTACCGAGGCCCGCATGGTGAGCAGGTATGGGTCGCGGGTATAGTTGGGGCCGCCGCCCACAAAGCGCACTTTCTGCTCCTTCACCACCAGCTTTTCGTACAGCGGCGAGTTCTCAGCAAACAGCATGGTAGTCAGAATGTCCAGGGCGGGAAAGTCTTTCTGCTGATCGGAGAAAGCCGGGGCGCGGTAGCTCAGGCTCACCATAGGTGGAAAGTTGGCGTTCTGAATGTGCACACTCCGGGTGGCCGTTTGGGCAGGCTCCGGCTGAATGCTGGGCTGGTAGCTACCCCGCTTCCAATTTGCAAAGTACTTGTCGGCCAGCTTATTCACTTCATCCGGCTTCACGTCGCCTACTACCAGCAGCGTAGTGTACTCGGGGCGGTAAAACCGGTCGAAGAAGGTGCGCGAGTACTCATACTGATTGGGCATGTCCACGATGTCTTTGAAGAAGCCCATTGTAGTGTGCTCGTAGGTGTGCTTGTCAAAAGCGGCGTCGGCTACCTTCTCGTTGAGCTGAGTGTAGAGCGAAGCGGAGTTCTTGGTGTACTCGCCCTTCACAGCCCCGGCTTCCGCTTTGAAGTCGTGCTCTGGGTACTTTAGGTTTTGAAACCGGTCGGCTTCCACCTCAAACATCTTTTCCAGCATGCGAGCGTTGCCCGTCATGTGGTACACGGTGCGGTCTAGGGAGGTGTTGGCGTTGGCGGAGGCCCCAATGCTTTGCAGCACATCGTTGTACTGGTCTTTGGA
Source organism: Hymenobacter sp. AT01-02 (assembly GCF_000961955.2). Lineage (NCBI taxonomy): Bacteria > Pseudomonadati > Bacteroidota > Cytophagia > Cytophagales > Hymenobacteraceae > Hymenobacter > Hymenobacter sp. AT01-02. The sequence continues at coordinate 9,382 of NZ_JZIR02000026.1, read as the reverse complement.
GTACTTCTCCGTGCCCCGGAACATTACGTGCTCAAAGAAGTGAGCAAAGCCCGTGTGGCCCGGCTCTACTTCGTCGCGGGAGCCCGCGCGCACTACGAGGAAAAAGGAAGCGAGGCCCGGCGAATCGAAGGGCACCGTTACCACCTGTAAGCCGTTGGCCAACTGCCGTTGTTGAATAGGGTAGGGAAAGGCCGGGGCCGCGGCCGCAGTAGCGGCCGGGCTCGTGGCTTTGGTAGCTGCCTTCTTCTGCGCCTGTGCGGCGGGCGCAGAAAGCAACGCCGCGCCCAGCAGCAAGGCTGGTAAGGAGTGTCTCATGCAGAAATAAAATGAGCGTGAATACCCCGTTCCCCGCGGGAAGGGGGTGCGGCAAAGTAACCAGATTCGCTTGAAAGGTTGCCTGCGGCCCGCTAGCGGCACCTAGTAATAGTCCCCAATGCAAACCGCCTGTCATCCGGCCCAGGAGGCAAGACGACAGGCGGGATAAAAGCCTGCGTGGGCGTTGTAGTTCTTATTCTGCCGAAGATGTTTCGATGACCTCCTCCGAGGGGCCTGCCGCGCGCAGCAGCTGGCGGAGCGTGTCGGCGTCGGCGTCAAGTTGAGGCCGAATCTGGTCAAGAGCGAGGCGCAGGCCCTGCACATCGGAAAGGCGGGGTGCCTTGCTCTGGCCGTAGCGTGGTACATGGCTACCCGCACTTTGCTGCGGCCCTGCCCAGCGTAAGTGCCAATTATTTCACCCTTGGAATTGATGATTTGCACCTCCGCTTTTACATTGGTACGGTACCATTCCAAGGGAATGCCTAACAAGCTGGGCGTCATCATTGTAATCATCTGGAAAGCCTGCAAGGCCTTGCCGGGGCGCGTTACTTCGGCTTCGGTTACTACCAGCTTCGCGTACCCGAAACTGAGGCTATCCTGGGGCTCAGCCATATGGTAAGCCAGCTCCTGGCGGAACACTTTGGGCGCATCGTCGGGCTGGGCGCCTTCCGTACTGCTCAGCGGCCCCTGTTCTATTACGGGCTCTAAGCGCGGCAAACTGCCAATTGCTACCGAGTGTTGGCATGAACAAGGCCATAGATTGCTTTCTCACTAGACTTGCAGCCAGCTAACGCTACGGAAGCTAGCACAACGAAGAAGAAACGATACGCAAGCGTCATATGGATCAGATGATTAAGGTCTGAGCTGAACTTCAAAATTAGCTGCTTGGGTTCCGTAAATATAGAAATAGGTGTATAAACATTCTTTAAAGATATAGTACATAATTTATGCCTAGCCGCGCGCTATCGTTAGGAGCCTGTTAGATATTGACAGAATGCAAAAAGGGCACCAGGCCCCCTCCGACCCGATGCCCTTTTCTGAGGGTGCGCAGCGCAATTAATGCGCCGATTGAGCTAACACGCTGTCAGGTTCGGCTAGCTGTTCTACCGTGGTTGGGGCCACGTAGTTGTCAATAAATTCCCCTTCCCACCGGGCTACTACCGCTGAGGCCAAGCAGTTGCCAATAACGTTTACGGCCGTGCGGGCCATATCCATCAGCGCGTCGATGCCCAGGATGATGAACACCGGCCACGCAGGGAGGTTAAACGAGGCCACGGTAGCCAGCAGAATCACGAGGGAGGCACGGGGCACGCCGGCTACTCCCTTGCTGGTAAGCATGAGGGTAAACACCATCACAAGCTGTTGCCCAAACGACAGCTCAACCCCAGCTGCTTGGGCCACGAAAATAGATGCCAGCGAGAGGTAGAGCGTGGTACCATCAAGGTTGAAGGAGTAGCCCGTGGGCATTACGAAGGCTACAATGCGACGCGGTACGCCAATGCTTTCCATGGCCTCCATGGCGCGCGGCAGGGCTGCTTCGGAGGAGGTAGTAGCAAACGCAATGCTTACGGGCTCCGCAATGGACAGCACAAACCGCTTGAGCGGGATGCGAGCAATAAGAGCAATAGGCACCAGAATGAGCACAAGGAAGGCCGCCAGCGCCCCATACAGAGTTAGCAAGAGCTTAAAAGCATTGAGCAAAGGGGCAAACCCCATTTTGCCTACCGTGTAGGCCAGTGCTCCTCCTACTCCCAGGGGAGCAAAGAACATTACCACGTTGGTAAACTTGAACATTACCTCCGAGAGGCTTTCGGTCCATTGCAGCATGGGGAGGCGGTGCTTCTGGTGGACCATGGCTAAGCCAATAGCGAAAATGATGGCGAAGATTACTACCTGTAGCACCTGCCCTTCGGCCACCGACTTGGCAATGTTCTCGGGGAAGATGTGCAGGATAATGTCCGAGGTTGTCTGCTTAACGGTAGCCAACTGCTCCTGATCGGCTTGAATGCCGCTACGGTCTACGCCTTCGCCAGCCCGGGTGAGGTTGATGGCTCCCAGCCCGATAAATAGCGCGAAAGTGGTTACAATCTCAAAGTAAATGAGAGCCTTGAGGCCCATACGGCCTACCTGTTTCAGGTCGGCGTGGCCGGCAATACCAACTACCAGCGTAGCAAATACCAGCGGGGCAATAATCGTTTTTACCAGCCGTAGGAACACGTCGCTGAGCACTTTCAGGCTCACTGCTTGCGCGGGGAAATCGTGCCCAATCTCGGCCCCGATAAACATGCTCACCACAATCCAAAACGTGATGGAGCGGCGCTGGAAGGCCAGCACCAGCATGGAGAGAAGAAACAGCCAGCGGGCTACCAAAGGCACCGTCGGGGATAAGGCGCCGCCGTTGGCAACTAGGGCCGTGAGGGCAGCAGCCACAATGAACAGAATAAAAACAAGGAGTGCGAGTCGCGAAAACTTCATGCGCAGCAGTCGGGGAAGTAAATGGCAGGAATGCAGCAAAGATAGGTTTTTGGCGCGGGCAGTACAGTGTAGCTGCCGCCGGAACATAACTACCATGTGGAGAGCTACCGTATAGCAAGAAAACGGACCACTGATTTGCCTGGGGCAAACCTACCGTTAAGTTCTCCTGTACTACCTTGGTTGTTCATTTGCCTACTCCCTCAGCTCCCGTTCATGCTTGTCTGGTCGCTCACCCCTCTTACGCTACCGCTTCGCTACACCTGGAAAATTTCCCGCAACGCTGCCGATGTTAAAACCAACCTGCTCCTGCACGTGCTGGATGAGGCAGGCGGACCAATAGGCTGGGGGGAGGCCGCACCCAACGTGCGCTACGGCGAAACCCCGGAAGCACTACAGGCCGAGTTTGAAGCACTGGTAGCAGCAGGGTTAGGGCACTGTCGTTCCCTGCCCGAGCTAACCGAGTTCCTAAGCGTGCGGCCTCCAGCCCACGCGCTCCGCTTCGCGCTGGAGTCGGCGCTGGTGCACTGGGAAGCCGCCCGGGCGGGACAATCCGTGGCGGCGTGGCTGGGACTACCTCTGCCCGCGGCGGCCGTACCCACGGCGGCTTCTTTGCCCATTATGGAGCCGGGTGCAGTAGCGGCGTTTGTGCGGGAGCACAACATCGGCCGTTTTCCACTCCTGAAAATTAAAGTAAACCGCGAGGGAGCCGTAGACTTATTACGGGAGGTGACGCGCCTGTTTCCCGGCCGCGACCTACTCATTGACGGCAACGAAGCCTGGTCCGACGCCGACAGCTTCGCCCGCGACTGGGAAAGTATTCGGGCCTTGCCGGGCCTGCAAGTTCGGCTGGTGGAGCAACCCCTGCCGGCCAACCAAGCTGAGGGCTACCGGGCCTTGAAGGGCAAAGTGGGCTGCCCCGTGTTTGCGGATGAGTCGGTGACAGACGTAGCGGACTTTGCCGAAATTGCCCGTCAGTTCGATGGCGTCAATATGAAGCTGATGAAGGCGGGTGGCTACCTCAACGGCCTGCGTATTTTGCGCGAAACGCGGGCCCACAGTCTTCAAACCATGCTTGGTTGCATGGTAGAAACCTCCTTGGGAATTTGGTCGGCCCTGCAAGTCAGCTCCCTAGCCGGCATCTGTGACCTGGATGGCTTCCTAATTCTGCAAAATGAGCCGTTTGAGTTGGTAGGAGAGGAGCAAGGATTCTTGCGTCCGTACGGAGAGCAGCCCGCTTTATAGCGAAGCGGTGCCCGGTTTGCTACCACCTAGCCGAACAGAACCTGTTGGTGATGGCGGCCAGGCTCCGTGTATGTATAGCGCAGCGGTAGGCCGCAGTGGGTGCATATCTGCTGCACGAGAGTTAAGCCTAAGCCTACACTTTCGGCCGGGCTATCGGGGGCGGTACGCATGCGCTCAAACAGCCCCGTATCCAGCAACGACTGAGCACGCCCCGTATTCTCTATCGTGAGCGAACTGGTAGTAAGAGTTACGGCAAGCTGCCCATTTGTATGGTTGTGGCGAATGGCATTGACAAGCAGGTTACTGACCAGAACTTCCAGCAGCACGCGGTGCATGCGTAGCGGAACGGACGCGGCCAAGGAAGTAGTCAGCGTAATACCTCGGGCCGAAAGCTGATCTTGCAACTGGACTAACTGTGCCCGGACAACACCCGCCATATCAACTAGTTCGGTGGGGAAATACAGCTGGCTGTCGAGCTGAGCCAGGAGCAGCAAGCTTTTAGTAAGGTGAGTAAGCCGGTGCGTCACGCCCATCATGCGCTCAATGTAGCCGGCCTGTTCCTCCGTGAGTCCCGGCGCCTGCACCAGCAAATCGAGCTGAGCACGCAGGATGGCCAGCGGTGTTTGTATTTCGTGGGCGGCGTTTTCCGAAAACTCTTTCTGGTGCCGGTACACCCGCTGGTTTTGGCGCAGTAGCAGTTGTACTGCCTCGTACAACTCCCGAAATTCTCGCACTTGAGTGGGCGGCAGCGTTATGGGCTGGCTGCGGTTGAGCTTATACTTCTGCAACTGGTTGAGAAGGTAGTAAAAAGGCTGCCACAAGCGGCGGTTAAGCACCACCTGCAAGCCTAGCATACCCAGACCCAGCACTCCAAACAACCCAACTCCCGTAAGGGCCATGCGCCACAATAGCCCTTGCGTATCCAGCAATGACAAGCGGATTTGTAATTCATAGGGCCGTCCCTGAAATGTAATGGGGGCCGCAAGTTGGCGGTAGGGCTGCACCTTGCCAGTTAGCTCGTTGTACATGATGCGCTGGCCGATGCGGTCGGGCTGGCGGGCTGGTAGAATAGGCAGTGGCACGAACTCCACGTTGTGGTCGAGCTGGTGCCAGTAGGCCAAATCAGCGGGGCTGTGCAAGTAGAGGCGTAGGGCCTTGAGCACCCGCAGTTTGCGCCGGCTCAGGGTGCGGTCTACGTAGCCATAGTACAGTTTATGAATAACCTCGAAGTATACGAACGTGCCCGCCCCCGCCACCACACTAGCATATAGCAAATAGATTAGCGTAGTACGGGTTAGGAGTTTCATGGGCGTGATACAATGCTGTGGCAGGTAGGCGGCTACCCCTGTTCGGCGTCGAAGCGGTAGCCCAGGCCATACACCATGCGGATATAGTTAGGCGCGCCGGCTTCCGTGAGCTTGCGCTTGAGGTTCTTCACGTGGGCATATACCGTTTCAAACGTGTCAAATTGCTCGGCCGCATCCCCCGATAAATGTTCGGCAATGGCACCCTTGCTAATAACCCGGCCTTGGTTGGCCAGCAAGAGTAGAAGCAAGTCGAATTCCGTGCGGGTAAGGCTGAGCGGCTGGCCGGCCACTGTAGCAGCGCGGCGTGCCACCTCTACCAGCAGCTCCCCCACCCGCACCTCGTTGGTACCATCAAAGCGGCGGCGCCGAACGATGGCCGCCACGCGAGCACTAAGCTCGGGCAGGAAGAAGGGCTTGGGTAGGTAATCGTCGGCCCCGAGGTGCAAACCCGCAATTCGGTCGTCAACCGCGCTGCGGGCGGAGGTGATGATAACCCCCGCCGCCGGACGCTGCCGCTTTAGCTCCTGTAGCAGCGTCAGGCCGTCGCCACCAGGCAGCGTCAGGTCCAGCAGAATACAGTCGTACTCATACAGTAGCATTTTTTCCTGGGCTTGGTCGAAGGTAGCCGCTAGCTCGCACACGTAGTGCTGCCCCCGTAGGTAGCTTTCCAGGCCTGCCGCCAGCTCCGGCTCGTCTTCAACAATCAACAGTTTCATGGCTGGAGGAGGGGTAGGGTAGTGGGTAAACGGGCGAATAAGTAACTGCTCACTTTTAAAAGCAGGCAAAAGCAGCGTCTTCCAAATGTATTCTAAATCGACGAGTACTATCGCTCTATGATTTGGCTACGCGCCGCTGCTCTAGTCTCATTCCCACCCTTTACTCTCATCCAATGCTCTCATTGCTAGGCTTTCTAATGATCAGTACGTTTATGTACCTGATCATGTCCAAGCGCATGTTTGCCATGACGGCGCTTATTCTGATTCCTATTTTGTTTGCCTTGATTGGCGGATTTCGGGCCGAGATTGGGGATATGATGCTGGACGGCGTGAAGAAGATTGCCCCCACCGGGGTCATGCTCATCTTCGCAATTATGTATTTCGGTATTATGACCGACGCGGGCCTCTTTGACCCCATCGTAGCCAAGATTCTGAAAGTAGTGGGCGGCGACCCGCTCAAGGTGGTTATTGGAACGGCCGTGCTGGCCCTGGCCGTGTCGCTGGATGGCGACGGGACAACCACCTACATCATTGTGGTAGCAGCCATGCTGCCTCTCTACCGGCGCCTGAACATGAACCCGCTGGTGCTCACCGCCACGGCTTTTCTGTCGAGTGCGGTAATGAACATTTTGCCCTGGGGCGGGCCCACTGCCCGCGTGCTTTCGGCCCTGCACCTCGATAGCTCCGAGGTATTTACGCCCCTTATTCCGGCCATGGTAGTAGCCGCCGGCTGGGTACTATTCGTGGCCTATATCTTCGGTAAGCGGGAGCGAAAACGCCTGGGAATCATTCAGATTGATGAGAATGCCGAGGAGCTGGTGGCCGAAGCCAACCACGAGGATGTAAGCCTGCGCCGCCCCAAACTGCTGTGGGTAAACGCCCTGCTTACGCTGGCGCTGCTAGTAGGCTTGTTTATGGATGTGGTGCCGCTACCCGTGCTGTTCATGACGGCTTTTGCCCTGGGTATGCTCATCAACTACCCCCGCCTGAGTGAGCAGCGCAACCGCCTCAACGCCCACGCCGGCAACGCATGATTGTGGCCGGTATGGTCTTCGCGGCCGGTATTTTCACCGGTATTCTGGCGGGCACGAAGATGGTAGATGCCATGTCGCTCACCATTGTTACGCTCATCCCCAACTCCTTAGGGCCGCACTTGCCCATTCTTACGGGCATTACCAGTGCCCCTTTCACCTTTTTCATGAGCAATGATGCCTACTACTTCGGTATTCTACCTTGGTGACCAAAGCGGCCACGCAGTTTGGGGTAGGGGTAGCCGATATGGGAAAGGCCTCCTTGCTGGGGCAATCGGTGCACTTGCTGAGCCCATTGGTGCCCTCCACTTACTTGCTGGCTGGCTTGGCTGGTGTCGATTTTGGTGACCACCAGCGCTTTACGCTGAAGTGGGCTTGCGGCACCGTGGTCGTCATGCTCATTACCTGCTTGCTGCTCGGGGTAGTGCCCATCTAAGCACTGCCTAGCTACCCACTTTCTAGCGCCAGAAAATGCCTCCGCCTGGCGGGGCGTATGGCTCCCTGTGCTTACGGGGGAAGGAGTGGGACAGGCCCCACCGAATCTATTGCTGTCTTCTTCCCACATCCCACCACAATTCCCATGAAACTGAATGTACTTTTCCTAGTAGTAGGTGCCTGGCTGCTGACTACTACGGCGCTGGCGCAAGGCGATAAAGCCAAGTACAGCAGCTGGCTGCAATACAACGGCACCTGTGCCTTAGGCCCGCGCTTCGACGTAAACACGGTGCTGCAATACCGTAGCTACAATACATTTGGCGATTCGCGCCTCTTGCTGGGTAATGCCAACTTGCAGTATAACCTCAAAAGCCTACCCGCTTCCGTAGCCGCAGGCTACATGTACCTGCAACTGCGGCCATTTTCTAACCCGGAGGAAACGGAGAAATTTGACCGCCGCGAAAACCGGCTGTACCAGCAGCTCATCGTCAACAACAAGTTTGGCCGCTCCCGCCTGTTGCACCGCTACCGCGTGGAGGAACGCTGGACGGCCGCTGGCTTTGCCATGCGCTTTCGCTACCTCGCCTCCTTACGCGTACCGCTGGGCCCGCGCACTATTGAAAACGCCTCGTGGTACGCTACGCTGAAAGACGAAATTCGCATTAGCGACGGCCCTCAGCCCTTCGATAGTAACCGCATTTGGGCCGGTGTAGGCCACGTGTTCAACAAGAACCTGGGGGTAGAAGGCCTGTGGATGACCCAGCTTGAGGCGGGCGGCAACCATAATCATTACGTAGCCCTACTCATTCGCCACGACTTTGGGTGGCCGGACGCGTTGCCTACTCGGCGGCCGCGCTTCCTACCGCAGTAAATATTCTTTTCCATTCCGCATGAACAGCCACCTGCAAGAAATACTCGACAATCCTTTGGCGGCGCTAGCCATTGTGGGTAACCTCGTTATCATCGAAAGCCTGCTCTCCATTGATAACGCCGCCGTGCTGGCCACTATGGTCGGCGATTTGCCTAAGGAACAGCGAAAGAAAGCGTTGCAGTACGGCATCATTGGAGCCTACGTGTTTCGGGGGCTGTGTATTCTGTTTGCTTCTTACCTCATTCAGTTCTGGTTTCTGAAACCTCTGGGTGGCTTGTATCTATTCTACCTAGCTGCCGACCACTTCCGGTCGAAGGATGCGGGTTCAGACGATGATGAGGGGGTTGACAAGCAGCAGAGCTGGTTTTACCGCAGTACCCTGGGCCTATTTGGAAAGTTTTGGGCCACGGTGGCGCTGATTGAGCTGATGGACTTGGCCTTTTCCATCGACAATGTGTTTGCCGTGGTGGCCTTCACCGACAACCTAATTCTGATTTGTGGGGGCGTATTCATTGGCATTCTGGCCATGCGCCTGGTGGCGCAGGCCTTCGTGCTGCTGATGGGCAAGTACCCGTTTCTGGAAACGGCTGCCTTCGTGGTCATTGGTATTCTAGGCCTGAAGCTGCTACTTTCCCTCTTTGAGCATTTCCAGCCCCACCACCCCTTCAGCCACTTCCTCAGCAGCGAAGCCGCCGATGCAGGCCTTACTGTGCTTACCGTAGCCGTGTTTGCCGTACCCCTATTCACCTCCTGGGTAAAGCAGCAGATAGCCAAATAAAATTGCCCCTACTCCGCGCGTAGCTGGAGTAGGGGCAACACTATTGGTATGCCTAGGAAAGACTACACGGCAACCGCCACGGTGGGGGCGCCAGCCAGGATATCAGCAGTGGCGAAGTCGGCAAATTTGTGGAAGTTAGCCACAAACTGCTCGGCCAGTTCGGCGGCCGTTTTGTCGTAGGCGTCCACGTCGGCCCAGGTCTGGCGCGGGTC
>NZ_JZIR02000259.1:0-1181 GCF_000961955.2 Hymenobacter sp. AT01-02 | reverse complement strand
GCTAGTCGGCCGGCCACTGGATGCGGCAGCGGAGGACAACAACCTGATCATCGGCCGGGCCCGCGCCAAGGCCAACGACATCTTCATCCGGTACCGCTCGACGACTCGCTGGTGCTGACTGTCGACGAGTTCCTGCGCCAGTACAACACCGCAGCCAGTGGCTCCGACTTCCTAAGCTATATGGAGCACCGGATTGAGGAGAGGGGCAGGCGCGGCCAGATAACGGAATGCACGCGCATCAAGCACGTAACGACTTGGCGTAAGGTGGTCGAATTTGCTCGTACACTGCCACTTAACAAGGCCTGTTTAAAGGATGGGGCGAGGATTCCAGTGCTACCCTTCAGCAGCCTGAACCACAAGTTCGCTGGCGACTTTGATGCCTGGCTGAAGAAGGTGCATAAGAGCTGCACCAATACGCGCTCAGGGCGGCACCGGAATGTGAAGGCCTACCTGGAGCTGGCTCGGCGCGACAAAATCACCTTCGAGGACCCCTACGAGTACTTTGTCAATACCACGGTGGCCGGCAAGTGGAAAGCACTGCAGCCTGATGAGCTGGCCGCGCTGGAGCAATACTACGCGCAAACAAAGCCAGGCTCTACCCATCGGCGCATGCTCCAGAAGTTTCTCTTCAGCTGCAACTGTGGCCTGCGGCTCGGCGACCTGAAGCGCATGGGCGAAACGAAGGTGGTGGGCCAGCTCGTCGAGCTGAAGGTGCATAAGACCTACCGCTATGACGAGAAGGAACTCATGCTGCCCATCACCAAGAAGGCCTTGCGCTATCTGGAGGACAGCAGGGCCGAGAACGAAACGGATGGTTTCTTCCTCTACACCGACCAGTACACAAACCGGGCCTTGCAGAAAATAGCGGACTGGCTAGGCATTAAAACCAAACTGCACCACCACATTGGCCGCGAAACGTTCGCCACAGAGTTCATCCGGAGGGGCGGTAAAGTCGAAGTGCTCCAGAAGCTGATGGGACATAAGAAGCTGAGCATGACCATGAAATACGTCCACGTTGATGAAGCCATGAAACAAGCAGAAATAGACCGCCTGGATGCGCTCGACGAGGCCGCATAAAAAAAGCCCCGACTGTTACGAGCAGTCGAGGCAACCAGTGTTATGGTGTCCAAAGATAGAAAAAAGGGACGTTCCCACGTGGGAGCGTCCCTTTTTTGTGTCTT
>NZ_JZIR02000258.1:0-1052 GCF_000961955.2 Hymenobacter sp. AT01-02 | reverse complement strand
CGCTGCCTACAACCAGGCTGCCGACAACGCTGGCGTGGGTCGCCCGGCGGCTCATGACCCCGCCCAAAAACCCCTGGGGGCAGATTACGCGCACCAACTGGATAGACGAGATATTCCGCACCGGCAGCATTTACAACCTAAATGCTACTGTGAGCGGCGGCAATGACCGGGGGCGCTTCCTGACGTCCTTCGGCTTTCATGACCGGGAGGGACTACTCATCAGCACCAACCTTAAGCGCTACTCTCTGCGCCTGAAGTCGGACTACGACCTGAGCGACAAGATTACCGTTGGTCAGAACCTGTACGTAAACCATACCAAGGCCCGCGGCACGAACACCAGCAACGCCTATTCTGGCAGCATCCTCAATGCCATCTTCATGCCGGCCGCGGCTTCGGTACGCTACGCCGATGGTGGCTACGGTGGGGTAACCCCACTAGCTCCAGCACCCGAATTTCAGTTTGCCGGAGCCTACGGCGACGTATACAACCCCGTGGCCTTACTGGAGCGGCCTTCCATCAATAACCCCGTGCTCAACCTCAATGGCATTGGGTACGTGGAGTACAGCCCGCTCACCAACCTGAAGCTGCGCAGTAGCTTCAGCCTGGATATACTGCGCGACTCCTACAAGCGCTTCGACCCGCGCGTGCCCGAACCAGGGCGTAGCAACACGATGAACTACCTGACCCAGAGCCAAGGGCAGCGCGACAAGTGGATCTGGGACAATCAGGTAAGCTACCAGAAAGCCCTGGGCAAACACTTCTTCGACTTAACGGCCGTGTACTCGGCCCAGCGCACCAACTACGAATACTATTCGTTGCGAGGCCAGAACTTCGACCGCGAGGACAGCTGGTACCAGTACATTGGCAACGCCAAGGAAATTGTGGAACGCCCAGCTAGCGACGTGTATCAGGAGGCGTTGACTTCCGCCATCGGCCGCCTGACGTACAGCTTCAACGACCGGTACTTCCTGACCGGCAGCCTGCGCCGCGACCAGTCGTCGCGCCTGCTCAAGTACAACTCCGACTACTTCCCGGCAGTCTCGGGCGCCTGG
>NZ_JZIR02000257.1:0-566 GCF_000961955.2 Hymenobacter sp. AT01-02 | reverse complement strand
CCTTGCGGCTGCGCCCACTAGGGAGCGTGGAGCGCTGGGACCGGAATACGATTAGCTGGCTGCCTATAATAGGTGCCAACACCTCCGACAAGTTTATGCTGGGTGCTGCTTTTTATAACAATGCCCTAGCGCCCAAGCGCCTCAACTTCTTGGCCATGCCCATGTATAGCTTCAACCAAAAAGAGGTGAACGGCATTGGCAAACTGAGTTTAAACGTACTACCCGGCGCCTTAGGCCGCCAACTGACAACTGGTGTGCTTGTTCAGCGTTTTGAGCGGTATCGTAAGATTGAACCGAGCATAACTCTGCTGTTGCCCCACACTGCCTTCACAGGTCCACAGCACCTTATCCGACTTGCAACTACCGATGTGCGCGACCAGGACCAGGACCGCACCAGCAACATTCAAACGCTGGAATACCAAGTGCAACATGGTAATGCCATGCAGCGTTGGGCAGTTCACGTAGAACTCAATCGCCTCACGCCAAATTCCTCCGATGACAACCCATCCAGCGAGGCGACTCTACTGCGTGCTACGGCCACCTACGCGCGGTATTACTCACCCAAA
>NZ_JZIR02000256.1:0-1494 GCF_000961955.2 Hymenobacter sp. AT01-02 | reverse complement strand
AGTCATGCGGTGGACCTCTACGGCGGTAGTCAACTCTAAGTAGGTAGTTTGGCTATAGCGGACGGTGCCGGTAGGGTACAATGCACTGAATTGCTCCATCATGCTGTGAAGCTACGTAAGGCCTGGAAGTGTACAAAAGCTAGTGTCACACTTTCACTTGTGCTAATGCCCCTCACGGAAACAGTCCTTAATGTAATCGGTGTTATAGTGGACAACTCGAAAAAGTTCTGGTTTTGACCTTGTTGGCGGGGCGCTGCCGGCATGATACTTCGGCGGGAAAGCAGGCCTCTAGTAGGAGATTCACGAAATGCATCCCTAAACGGAAGGGCTTTTCTGCTGCCAGTAAGTAGCGTATTCAGCTGCTAGCATTCCTCCTGGAATAAATCGGTCTGGAGAGGCGCCATAGGTGTGAACAGCAAAATTCACGGCTTCCTCAACCGAGTCAAATACGGCACTCTCTTCAGCATCAGGGTCCAGAAGGGAGAACTCGGGGACTTGCTGCCAATGTTCATCGCCTTCATCGAACGATTCCACATAATTGACGCTATACTGGTGCCGGTCCTCTTGCGCTAGATAAATCCACTTTATGACCGTGTAATCATCTTCATTAGTGTAGCCTATCCATTGTTCGGCTTCCTTGCCGATGTGAAGCCGGGCCTGTAATTCTAAACGAGAAAGGTACAATGCCATGAGCGCAACAATGATAGTTGTTCAAGAAATGGTGCTTAAAGTAAGGCATTAGTGGCTCTTTACATACCAATCCCACCGCTGCGGCTGTGCTGCTGCCCGATTTATTGGATACGCTGCTGGGCCACCTAGCGTTGAGCTCTTTCACTAAGCTATAGAAGCACTTTGCCTCTTATTGCTGAATTCACCTTACCTCTATCTCTGCTGCAGGTGTGGTGAGTTACAAATGAATCTTCCTAGATAGCCGTCGAGGTGATGATGGAAAGAGATTGTAAGCAACTGGCATTATTATGCTTCGTTGCTGAACATAACAATTTGGCTTTCAGGGTCAAACAGCACTCTAGAAACAGTAGTGCGCTTCCTCTACTTGTTCGACTTCCTAAACTTCCCAAACTTCTACAAGAATATTAACTTCCTAAAGAAGTTAAGAAAGTTTGACATGTTTAACTTCTGCAAGAAGTTTGGCATACCCAACTTCTTAGGCGTGCTCAGGAATTAGAGGAAGTTTAAATTCTCTATTATTGCTTTCAGATCAAGCCTGCGTTGTCCTATGAAGATTATCGTATTTGCCAACCACAAGGGAGGAGTGGGGAAGACAACCTCCACGCTCAGTGTGGCTCAGACACTGGCACGTGATGGCCATCGCGTGTTACTCATCGACTGCGATGCCCAGCGCAATTTGTCGTTAGCTTTTCGTTTGCCCGCAGGGTACCCGGATCTCGGCTTGGTGTTGGAGAAGAAGCGCAACTGGCTGATATCGTTTTGGCAGTAGAAGAGCACTTACACTTGGTCGCTGCTACGCCAGAC
>NZ_JZIR02000255.1:0-1487 GCF_000961955.2 Hymenobacter sp. AT01-02 | reverse complement strand
CCGGCGGCCGATGAGTTTACCTTGCACATCCTGGCGGCGGTGGCCCAAAAAGAGGCGACGGCCATTTCCACCCGCACGCGCGATGCGCTGGCGGCCAAGAAGGCGCGGGGCTTTCAATTGGGGACGCCGGCGAACCTGACCCAGGCGTCGCGGGATAAAGCGCTAGAATCCTTGCAGCGCAATGCGCAGGCCAGTCTGAGTAACCGGCAGGCAGCGCAATTGGCCACGCTGTTGCGGGCCACGGGCGTGAGCTTGCGGGAAATTGCCGCACGACTGAATGAATCCGGGTATCGTACCCGGCGGGGGAAGGCTTTTCACCCGATGGGCGTGAAGCGCTTGCTGCCCACGCTAGAAACGAAAATCGTGTGAGTTGCGGGTGCGGTCAGATCAAACCGAGGAGACGCACTAGCTCCAGCAGGCGACGATCAGTACATTTAGTCGAATAAGCCTTACTCTTTCTTCTTTTCAGGGGGACCTGGCCGCTGAAGTAATATCTCTATCCGCTCTGCTATGCACCCAACGCCACGTAAGGATTATCTCATCGCCTCGTATCTCTATGTGGTGACGATGGTGTTGTTTCTGCTGCCCGCGCTGTATATGCTCTTGAAGCCTCTGGCAGAGGCAAAACACAGCACAGACTATACCCTGATAGGCATTATCCTCTTTACCTGCCTTCTAACTCCTTAGCTTTTTCACCGCATTAGGACTTGGTCTGAAAGCCGGGAAAACCTGGGCAAAAGTGGTCTATGTCTTGTACACCGGCTGGCTGCTCTATTATTGCTTTCGGGATGTATCCGGCTTCCTGCACAGTGACGTACAGGTGATTGGGCGCAGTGTGCTCTCCTTCGCTTTGCAGCTGAGCATCGGGTTCTTCTTGTTACGTCACCACTTCTCCCGCCGCTTGACGGCGGAGGTAGGGCAAGCGCCAAAGGTGTAGGCTACACCTCTACTACCCACTATGAGCGCCTTCTCTACGTCTACCCATGCTCTCTTAACTAAGGCGGGCTGGTACCCTGGCCAGAACATTATCACCCTGGGGTATCGGCTGTCACTGTCGCTAGAAGCTATCCGTGGTTTGCTGCCGTGGAGAAGTTCTTACAAGAGTTTGGCGGGCTACAGGTTACGTTTATGCGAGCAGGAAGGAAAGACACCTTTCACTTCAAGGCCCGCGAAGCGGCAGGGGATGTAGACGTGTCCTGGGTTCTGCAGAACTACGCGCAACGCATCGGCAACCCTACTCTGTGTGTCATTGGTCAGGCGTATACCGATCACCTGTTACTCTTCATGGATGACACCGGCCAGGTGTATGGCGGGTTTGATGACTACCTCTGCTGGCTGGCTAGCAGCGGGGAGGCCGCCATCGAAGCGATCTGTCAGAGTCAGCCGGTACAGGAAATTCCGGAGCTGGCGGAGTAACCACTCTAGCTGTCCCCTAGATTCTCCTACCTTACCCGCTCTACCTTCGCCAGCTCATGAAACTTGAACTA
>NZ_JZIR02000254.1:0-666 GCF_000961955.2 Hymenobacter sp. AT01-02 | reverse complement strand
AAGCTTAGCCGGCTCGCCGGATACGCCGCGCTTTATTCTGTTGCTTTCCGAATTGATGCGCTACGTGCTCTACGACAGTGGTAGGGCGAGTATTTCGCTGACGGAAGAAATAGTGTTTCTAGAGAATTACTTCGAGCTGGAACAACGCAAGTATCCTGGCGCCCGCATCCGGTTTGCCACGCTCGATAGCACCACAGTGCCGCCGCAGGTGCCCCCATTGCTGCTCCTTCCCCTAGTAGAGAACAGCTTTAAGCATGGGCGCCACCACCACACCGAGCATGCCGGCGTGGAAGCAACCCTCACAACCAGGCCCGGCCAGCTCTGTTTCACCATTGAAAACGATATGCTACCGGAGGCTCCTCGGGCTACGGCACGCCGCACGGGGGGCATCGGACTACAGAATATTCAACAGCGCCTACAGCTGTATTATCCGGGAGGCTATGAATTGCAGCTTTCGCAGCCAAACGGCCGCTACCGGGCAGAGCTGACGATTACCCTTCCCCAGTAGCCGCCTGCATTGGGTATCAGGGCGCCTTTTTGGTTGAGCATAAGATGGGCAATAACAACTATTTGGGCGGTAATGGGGTAAGCAGGAATCTTCCTTCCTCCACTGTACTTCTCCCACCACTTCCATGCAAAGCACTACCTTTTTCTACCCCTATCTCG
>NZ_JZIR02000253.1:0-1617 GCF_000961955.2 Hymenobacter sp. AT01-02 | reverse complement strand
CGACCCGCCCTTGCGGCACCTGAACCAGGAACTGGTCAACCACGAGCAGCGCAGCTACTGGGACTTAGCCAATGAGCGCATCGCTGAGTTGCAGCTACCCCGCCAGCGCAAGGATGCCATTCGCGCCGTGGAGATCCTGCTCACGGCCAGTGAGGAGAAGTTTCCCAAAGACCCTGCTACAGGCCTTCGAGCGGACATCCGGGAGTCGTCGTGGGTACGCGATAATCTGGACTTTTTACAGAAGCGCTACGGTACTGAAAATGTGATCGGGTGTATGCTTCACCAAGACGAGAGCACTCCACACCTACATGCCATCGTGGTGCCCGTCACTCAGGAGCAGCGCTTGCACAAGGGAGAAAAGGTAGGAGCTAAGGAGCGACTCTCGGCCCGCGATCTCTTCAGTCCCGTTGCCCTGCGGCAGCTGCAAACGGACTACGCGCAAGCCATGGCCCCCTATGGCTTGAAGCGGGGCATCGAGTACAGTACAGCAATTCATCAGGATGTACGCCGCTACTACGGGGCCCAGAAGACCAGCCAGCAGCAGTTGGCGCAGGCCGTGGCCCCGGTCGAGCACATCCCGTTGGAAATAGGCAAGAAAGCCTGGTACGTGGACAGCGGGGTGCACCTGCAGCGAGAGCTGGAACGGTTCAATCAACAGGCGGCCCAACAGTTAGCGGAGGCCAACGCCAAGCTCGCGGAGCTGGCCACCATTGCCACGGCCAACGCGCTGGCGCAGGACCGGGTGCGGGTGCTGGAAAAGCAGCTGGCTACCAGCAAGGAGCACGAGCGGCGCCTGTCCGCGGAGTTGGAGCAAAAGGGGAAGGAGCTAGCCGAGAAATCCACGCAGCTCACCACTGTACGAGCTGACTATCACCGGTTGATCGTGCGGACGGCCCAAGGGCAAACCTTAAGCCCTAAGCTGACCGAGTGGGCTGGTCAGCAACAAGCACACAGTCTACGGCGAGCGGAGCAGGTAGTAGCCACCGTGCTGCAGGGGCGGGTTACGAATGTGGGGCAGGTAGACCAAGCCTTACAGCAGCACGGCTTTACCGTTCACCAGACGAAAGAGAAACAGTTCCTAGTGCGGGAGGCAGCAACGGCCGTGCAGTTTCCCCTCGCCGACTTACGGCCGAATGGACAGCCCTTCGTGGAGCAAGTGCAGCAGGCGATTGAACGCACTTTGCTAGAGCAACGGCAGGAGCAGCGGTTACAGGTGGCGCAAGACCCTCGCTCGCTTAAGGCAATCATCACAGTAGTCGAGGCAGAAAGGCCGAGCGCATTCGAGCCGCCCTTGAGGAGGCTGGTGCCGGGGTATGGCAGGTGCGCACGTTACCGGATCAGCGAACATCGCTGAGCGTAGCCTATGGCTTCGATTGGAAGACCATTGAAAAGATTAGCAGCGTCCTGAGCAAGGCCCAGCGCTCCGAGGGGGTGGCGGTCGAGGAAAGCTATGGCGACCAGGCCACGCGGACGGGAGCTATGCGCTCTATCGAGCGAGAACGGCAGCCTCGAGCAGCGGGACCGAGGGCTATCGATGTAAGAGCGGACAGCATGAATCCACAATAGAAAAGCCCCGGCTGTATAGCTTGTCCTTACCCAAATCTTCCGAGAAGCCCA
>NZ_JZIR02000252.1:0-1926 GCF_000961955.2 Hymenobacter sp. AT01-02 | reverse complement strand
GCGGCGTAAATAACTTCGCCACCCGCCGCCGTAATGCGGGCCGCCAGCGCGGCTAGGGGGGGTAGCCGTCGGGCGCCCAAAACTAATCGCGCGCCGCGCTTGGCTAGCAGCAGCGCAGTGGCTTCGCCGATACCGCTGCTGGCACCGGTGAGGAGAATGACTTTGCCGGTGATACCGTTTTCCATCGTGCTTGTTGCTGTAGGTGAAAAAGAACGACGCAAAGGTCCGACGCTACCTGGTTTCGCGTAGTATGCCAATCAAGCCAAGCGCTATGAAAGTGACGCCAGCTGCTGGCGGTAGCCAGCAGGTGTAAAGCTCGTGTGCTTTCGAAAGAAGGCGTGAAAGTTGGAGGGATGTCCAAACCCTAAGCTGTGGGCGATGTCAGCGATGCTCCAGGTACTATACCGCAGCAGGGCCTGGGCTTCCTCGGCCAGCCGGCCAGCAATGTGGGCCGTGGTACTGTGGCCCGTAGTGGCTTTCAGCACCTTGTTCAAATGGTTGGGGTGCACGCCCAGCTGCCGGGCAAACTCCTGGGCCGTTTTAAGAGCCAGCGGCTGGTCGGGCGATAACAACGGAAACTGGCGCGCCAGCAAGTCCAGAAACTGGGCCTGCAGCTGGGCTGCCGCGGCGGTCGGGACCGGTGCGGCGGGCAGTAGTTTCAACGACTCGTGCAGGAGCAGGTGCACGTAGGTGCGTAGCAGCTCGTACTTGTGCGGGTAGGAGGAAGGTAACTCGCTCAACAGCTGCTCAAATACGTGCCGAATACGCGCAAGCGCTGCCGGCGGCGGAAACAGCACCGGCACCCGGCCTACCTGAAACAGTGGCGACTGCGTTAGGCTGGCCGTGCGCAGGTGCGGCGGGCTAAATTCCTCCGTAAACAGGCACGCAAAGCCCGTCTCGCGCCCCGCAGTGCGCTCCCAGGCGTAGGGCAGCAGCGGGTTGACAAAAATCAGCGCGCAGCCCTGCACGGTCACGCGCTGGTCGGCGTAGGAAAGGATGCCCTGCGCGCCGCACAGGAGCTTGATCTTATAAAAATCGCGCCGTACGTGGGGGTAGGAATCCGCTGCTGCGACATCCTCAATGCGGTAGGCCGTCACGTGACTGGTGGCAGGCATCCCATACCCGTAGCGTTGGTAGTACTCGGCAATCGCTGCTGAAGTTGGCATGGGTGAAGGTATGCCATTCAAGCAGAATGAGCAGCAAAAGGGGGAGGCCTGCGCCGCCACTTGTACTGACGCGCGGAACCTCCCGGCACTCGTCGCGAAACAACTTCCCGCGCTAGGGTATACGCAGCTTCGCGTGGGGCTTCCGGCTCATGTATCGTTTGTATGCCCCGCGGGCTTACTGGTTAGTAATCTCGCATAAGCTAAAAACAGCCGGTTCTGTCTAACGCCCTGCTGGAGCAAACCTGGCCGGGCCTCCGGTCCCATGGTGACAGAAAATCACGGGGGTAGTACTCCCGGTGGGCTTCCCGTCTAAGAGGACTCGTTGTCAGGAGCAAAAAGCCGTCTTGTATCATTCTTATAAGCTCAGCCTTGTCCTCGTCCGGCGACAGTTCACACCTCTATCCGGAAGGTGATCTATAGGCGATATTATCGGTCCTGAGGGAGAACTTTTTGTTCATGAAACGAGCAATCGGTTAAATGGTGTGAAGCGCTGGTTTTCAACACTGTACTCGAGCACGTTCCTCTATCGGCACCCCCAACTTGTGAACACTAGCTAGTCTGGCTTTGGGGCGATCTGGCTCAGCCTCCTGGGGCTGACCAGCGCCTGGGACAACCGAACGATCTACTACGCCGCCCACGAAGACCTGGTCGGGGGAGTTGCCCTAGCATAGCTGGGCAACCGAGGTTAAAAACAGGAAAAGCGAAGGAAAATTGGCCGTCTGAGGCTGAGCACTACCCGACGGTCAGCAGTAGCTTGTTG
>NZ_JZIR02000251.1:0-902 GCF_000961955.2 Hymenobacter sp. AT01-02 | reverse complement strand
GGCCAGATTTACCTCTATACCGCCCCGGGCCTTCAGGCCGCGCACGCTGCCCGCCGGCCAGGCCGAAGGCAGGGCCGGCAGCAGGTGCACTTCGCCCAAGTGGCTTTGCAACAGCATTTCGGCCATGCCGGCCGTGCCGGCAAAGTTGCCGTCAATCTGAAACGGCGGGTGGGCGTCAAACAGGTTGGGGTAGTGCCGCCGGCCCCGTTGCCGCCCTTGGGGTCGGTGTAGCGCAGCAGCTGGCGAACCAGCCGGTAGGCATGGTCGCCGTCGTGCAGGCGCGCCCACCAGTTGATTTTCCAGGCTTTGCTCCAGCCTGTCCCCGCGTCGCCCCGAGCTCCAGTGACTTGCGGGCAGCTTGGAAGAGCTCCGGCGTGCCGCGGCCGAAAGCTGGCGGCCCGGGTGCAGCCCAAACAGGTGCGAGGGCGTGCCGGTGCTGCGGGTCGGTTTCGGCAAAGTCGCGGTACCATTCCAGCAGCTGCCCCTGGCGCCCCACCTGCGGGGGCAGGAGCTGCTGCCGCTTGGCCAGCAGCAGGGCCCGAAACTCGGCGTCGATGTTCAGCACCTGGGAGGCCTCGATGAGATTCGTAAACAAGTCCCAAATAATGGCCATGTCCATGGTAGTACCCACGGAAACGCCCTGCGCCGCGCCGTTTTGGTCCTTGAACTTGTTTTCGGGCGTCGTGGAAGGCGCCGTAACGAGGTAGCCGTTTTTATCGGGCACCAGCCAGTCCAGCGTAAAAAGCGCGGCGCCCTTCATCAGCGGGTAGGCGTGCTGGGCCAGGTACTGCTTGTCCTGCGTGAAGGCGTAGTGCTCCCACAGGTGCTGGCACAGCCAGTTGCCGCCCATGTACCAATTGGCCCAGACCGGTCGCCGTCGCCCGGTCACCGACGGGGTTCGA
>NZ_JZIR02000250.1:0-533 GCF_000961955.2 Hymenobacter sp. AT01-02 | reverse complement strand
AGGACCACTTTTCCATGCCAGTAGACGTGCCTAGACAGTAGTTCAAAAAAAAGGAGGGATTTATTTACAGCCTAGCTGTTAGCTTGCTCCTGCTATGTATGACCCTAAGCTACCGACGATTGCTGCGCGTCACTCCTCCAAAATGAGCTCGACCTTACGCTTTGCGGTGGGTCTAGCACTCTCGGTGGTCGGGTACTACCTGTGGCAATATACCGGGGTGTTCGTGTGGTTCTTAACCTATTGCTGCGGCACCTCCGGTGATTGGGCTACTAAGCCAATAGCGGCGGTGTGTGTTGCCTTTCACATTGGGCTGCTTAGTTGGCTCTTTCGGCGGCAAGTCTTCTATAGGACTTGGCCAGAGTGGGCTGCTAGTGTTGGGGTTGCGCTCGGTCTGTATGCCTACTCTGAACTGTTTTTATAAGGGAGCAAACATTCTATTTGCCTAGTTCAAGAAAAGGGTCGTTCTCATTAAAAGAGCAGTGGGTGCCGTTCCCTATGCTACATCTTCTGTTTTCGAGAGGTCACCAACAATA
>NZ_JZIR02000025.1:0-143680 GCF_000961955.2 Hymenobacter sp. AT01-02 | reverse complement strand
CGCTAGTGCCGTGGCCAAGAATTTGCGAGGTAGTAGAAGTCAGAACCGACTGCTGGGCAGGAGAAGCAGCGAAAGTAGAAACTTGAAATAGAGCAATGGCGATGATTTGGAACATGATGCTTGGAATTATTTGTGGTTCAGGTGGTTGACTGACACAAATGTGGGGACCAAACTAGCCGGCGTAAAGGAAAGAAAACCGGTAAACGTGACCTCAAAATCGCAGCCTTTGGAAAAAGAAATCTTTGCTTCCAAGGCCCTCTATTTCATAATGAAGGCATTATTAGTGAAAAATACGGAAGTATAACCTGGACGATATGCCCATTTTTGTGACATAATGCCAGGAAATAAGGCATGATTAGCCATTATACAAAGGTCACAGGTCACATAGGACATGTAAAGGCAGTTTATTTAATTTTTGTGACGTGGATTTTATGATTGTGTATATTGTAAAAAGTGGCATAAGGTGCTTGAAATAGGCTTTTCTGATGGACGAACTTACTACGCTAGTTAAAATTGTGACCGATCGTCGGTTGGCAGTACTCCCTTTTCTAGACTTCTCTGCTCGTAATGCAGCCAGCAAAGATTTACAACTGGTCCGATTATTAGAAGAAGATCCTAATACAACTCAAAACAAGATAGTTAAAAGCTTGTACGGAGCTACTGATGCCCGTAGCCAGACCACGTTCCGAAAGCTCAAGTCGCGGGTGCAGCAAAAACTGCTGAACCATCTCTATTTCTTAGATCACACGGATGTACGACATGTTGTGTCACGTCGGCATGAGCAGCAATGCTTGGGTTTGTTACACCAGGCGCGTATCCTATTAGGAGAGGGCGAGTATAAACTAGCCGAACGGCTGTTTCGAAAATCCTTAAAAGTGGCAACTGATGCCGAACTGACACAATACGCCGTGATGTGCGTGCGAATGCTACGCATTCTCTATGCGGAAACTCGTAACGCAGCTCGTTTCAAAGCGATGAACAAACAGCTAGAAGAACTTCAGCAAACACTGAGTTTAGAAGACGAAGCTGAACAGCTATTCTTTGAAATAAAAGTATTTTCTCAGCAGAAGGTGCGTTGGCGGCAGTTTATTCTTAAACAATTGCCTTCCTCCTTAGAGCGCTTAGAACAGCTTCATAAGAAGGCTAAGACGTATAATACATTCTATTTTCTGTACGTCACGAAGATGTCGCGGGAAGAGCTAACGGGTAATTATGCGGAAATTATTCGGCTGACAGCAGCTACGGAGAAAGCCAGAAAGCAGGGCAAGGTGAACGAGATGCGTTTCGATAAGCGCTTTAATAACTACATGAGCGTGTACGCACACTTGCAGTGCCGACAAGCTAAAAAAGGATTGAAGCTTGCTGAAGAGTACTTCAAAGATTTCCATTACTCTTCGGGAAACTGGTTTTACTACCTGGAAATCTACCTGCTGCTGGCTATGCACGCAAGTCAGTATGGGCAGGCTTATGAATTGCTACAGCAGGCTCGTAAGAACCCGTATTACCGCAAGCAGCGACCGGCGGCACAGCAGCGGTGGGAGCTGTACGAAGCGTATATTCAACTGGTGCAACCAGAGCAGTCGCCAGTGAAGATGCGCCACTTTGCTCAATTGGTGCAGACGGTTCCCGATTATAGCCGCGACAAACAGGGATACAACGTAGCCATCCTGATCTTGCAATTTCTGTATTTCCTTCGCCGCCGCGACATTGAAGGGCTGCTAGCACGACTAGACGGTTTGCGTAAGTACGAACAGCGTCACTTGCGTAATCCGGCAACTCTGCGCAGTCAGCTGTTCTTTCGCATGCTCCTGCTAACTGTAAAAGAAAACTTCGTAGCACGCCAGTGCGAGCAGAAGGCGGCGCCTCTACTGGAGAAACTGCGGGTGGCTCCCCAACCGGGAGAAGCCTACGGAGAAATTGAAATCGTGCCCTATGAAGATCTTTGGGCCTTTACCCTCACCATCTTGCACCGACTAGAAGAGGAGCAGCGTGCTAATGAGCAAGCTAGCCGCGACTATGTAGGATAGCACTTGTTTTAGAGGCGCAGTTGATTACCACCTTCTTGCACGCGGGAGTAATCAGCTGCGCCTCTGAAGTAAAGGCGTTTATTCTACCGATTACTTGACTGAGTTCCAGAGCTTAGTTGTGCCGGCCCAGTAGGAGAGAGTTGGGCTACGTAACGTTGGTACTGCAATGCAGTTAGAATGTTTTTTAGCTTCTCGCCATATTGCCGTTCAAGGTCGTGCAGCTTATTCTGCATCATGGCGGGGTCGTTGGCGTACTGAGTTGTTATTTCGTTTTCCTGCGTAAGCCGTTCCAGCACAAGCCGACGCACCTGCATTGAGCGCGCATCATCCAATGAAATGCGAGCTGCCAAACGGCGCGTATCCTCTATTGCTTGCGCTTTGAGGGTAGATGGGCTCTGTTGCGCGTGCGTGACATGAGAAATGCCGCTAGCTAAAATTAGAAACAAGCAAAAGCTAAAAGTCTTCATTAATTACGCAGGTGTGGTTTGGTAGTGCAAGCGTAGAAGCAAAGCCTACCAAAATGGAAGTATGAACAGTAAGCGGTATTTTATTGGAAGTTGAGCGAGCTACTTGAGCTGATTACACAAAAGCTCATTGATAATGACAAGCTAGGTGTGCAGAGATGGCGTAAATGGACGAAATGACGGGATGCCATGCAGTCAATTAAGGTAGTACCACTATTATGCGACTGACACAGTGACTATCGGGGCAGCTACCAGGACCGTTGCCGCGTAAACTCATTCGCACGGTATACTGTCCAGCTCGGCGAAATCTGTGAGCCACCTGCCGCCCGTTGGTAACGTAGCCGTCCCGAAAATCCCAGAGAACTACCACGTTGCTACACAAGGGTAGCTGTGAATCCGCAGCATCGAAGGTGATGGATTGGCCTACGCGGACAGTGTCAGTTGAGAGATGAAAATTTACTACCGTCTCTTTGGTGAAATCTACTGGTATAAGCTTCTCAGCGGTGCGCACAGCACCAGTAGCTTCCTCCACTACATCGAGTTGTACTGTGTAAAGCTTCCGTTCCTGATAGCAATGCGACACGACGGGCCCAGTAAGTAGGGTGCCATCGCCCATGCTCCAACGAAAAGTCAGCGGGCCGGCATCCGGGTCAATGGCTCGGCGCGCGTCTAACTCCACGCACAATGGTACCACCCGAGGGGCCGGGCAGCTGACACTTAGCGTGTCACCCGCATTTTGGGCGCACGCCGGCTGGGTAACTAAGAGCAAGCCACTTAGTAGGCAGCCCAGCAAAGTAGTGCTACCGGCTGCCCGCAACCATTGTATAGAGTGTACGACTACAGAAATGCTCAAAACTTATTTAGGCGTTGAAAAACCTCGCGTTGATAGGTCTGGCCAATTGGGATGTGCTTACTACCAATCAAAATGGTATTATCCTCTATTGACTGAACTCGCTTCAGGTTGACAATAAAGGACCGGTGTACTCGCGCAAACAAGCTAGTAGGAAATTTCTCCTCCGCAGCTCGCATAGTACTGTACACAATAAGCTTGCTGGTACCCGTTACAATATGCACGTAGTCGCCGAGGGCTTCAACGTACCGCACGTCGTCGAAAAGCACTTTTACCAATCTGTTCTCGACTTTGACAAAAGTGAATTGCGGATTCTGTGCTGCCTGGATTGTATCAGTAGGAGCGGTGGTGCTGCTTTCAGTTGCTTCCAACGCTTTTTGGGCAGCTTTCAGAAAACGAGCGTAGCTAATGGGCTTCACTACATAGTCAAGTACATCGTATTCAAAAGCTTCCACCGCGTAGCTTTTACTGCTGGTAATGAGAATAACCAGGGGCGGATTTTCAAGTGTCGCCAATAAATCGAGACCCGACATCAGCGGCATTTCGACGTCCAGAAAGAGAAGGTCGACGGGTTGCGTACGAAGCACTTCCGCCGCAGCTACAGCACTCTCGCAATTTCCAATGGATGTGAGGAAGGGAGTATTGGCAATGCACGTTTCAACAATCTGAATGGACAAAGGGTCATCGTCAACAACCAAGCAGCGCAGTGGGGTGGTAGAATCGGGCATAGGTAGCGTCAAATGTAGATGTTGTCTTAGCGTATTTATACAGCAAGCTTGTTCATGCCAAGGCGCTGACGCAGTACTGGATACACCAGCATCAACTCTTGTTGTATGTAGCTTGTATGGGCTATCAGTTCGGGGGCAGAAAAAGAGGTTCGCTTGTCCTCTAAAAGCTCCAGACGTTCAGTTAGCGAGTCCAAGCCAAAATAGGCAGCTTGCCCGCGTAGCTTGTGGGCTACCTGGCGCAAAACTATAGGGCTAGAATCGGCTTGCAACTCAGTAGCTAGCTGGGGAGCCTGGGCAAGGAAGGTGTGAATGATGCTATGGATGAATCCCTCATTCCCACCCGATAACTCTTCGAGCAACTCCCAGCTTACGGTTACGTGGTTAGCTGCATACTCATGGGAAGATACTTCAGCGGAAGCAGGTAGGGTAGGGGGTGTGCTTGAAAGACTTTCCGTCACTTGGCGACCCGTATAGAAAGCTAGGCGTGCGTATAGAACAGCTGGATCAAACGGCTTGGCCAAGGTGTCGTTCATGCCTGCTTCCAACGCCAGCACCCTATCTTCGGGTAGGGCAGATGCGGTTAGGCCGATGAGCGGAAACTGTTCAGCGCTGGGGAACAACATACGAAGCTGGCGCGCCGCCTCGTAGCCATCCATCTCTGGCATTTGCACATCAAGTAATACGGCATCAAATGGCGCAGTTTGGGCTGCTTCCACAGCTAAGCGACCATTGGCAGCAATAGTAACTTCTACGTTCCAGGCCTCTAGGGTTTTGCGCGCTACCAGTTGGTTGAGGTCATTGTCTTCGGCTACGAGCACGCGTAGGGCAGGGACAAATGGAGCCAACGAGCCTACTGCTTCGGGACGCACAGTTGCAGCATCCACAACCGTACACGGAATTTCAAAGCTGAATGTGGAGCCTGCTCCTTCTACACTTTCTACCCACAACCGCCCGCCGTGCAGTTGCACGAGGTTGCGGGCAATGCTCAGGCCTAGCCCCGTGCCTCCAAACTGACGCGTAGTACTTGTATTGGCCTGAGAAAAGTCCTCGAAGATGGCGTCTAGTTTCTCAGCGGCAATGCCAATGCCCGTATCAAGCACTGCAAATCGTATCAAGGGCTGCTCGGCCCCTAGGCCAGCTTGGGTTGATACCCGTAGCGTAACTCCTCCTGTGGTCGTAAACTTGACGGCATTGCCCACCAAATTCACCAGCACCTGAGTTACTCGTACCGCGTCGCCTAGCATAGCAATAGGCACGTCGGGTGCTACCTCGGTGTGGAAATACAAGCCTTTCGATTCTGTGGCGAACTGAAACATCCGCGCAATTCGCTCAACTACTTCCGGTAGGCGCAAGGGAGTACGCTCCAAGGTAAGTTTGCCCGCTTCAATCTTCGAACTATCCAGGATATCGTTTATGATAACCAAGAGGTTCTGCGACGATGATTGAATAGCGGCCAAGTACTCGCCTTGTTCTTCGGTAACGGGAGTGTTACGAAGCAGGTGAGTGAGGCCAATGACGGCATTCATGGGCGTGCGAATCTCGTGGCTCATGTTGGCCAAAAACTGTGCTTTCGCCCGGCGCGACGCTTCGGCTGCATCGCGCGCTACTACCAATTCGGCATTAATCCGTTCGGTAGTGTCTTTCTCGTGCCGCAATTCTGCCGTGCGCTCCCGTACGGTATTTTCTAGTTGCAACTTCTGACGCCGCAGGTTAGCCGTGCGCAGCCTCGTAAATACGTAGGCTGATCCTAGGCCAGCCGCCAGTACCAGGACCGCAAACCACCAAGTGCGCCAGAAAGGTGTGGCGATGTGCAGGGAGGCAAAAACGGACTGACTCCACATACCGTCGGAGCCGCGGCGGGCTCGAACTTCCAGTACGTATTGTCCAGCATCAAGCCGCGGGAAATCTGCTTCTGCAAGGTTGGATGGGCGGCTCCAATGGTCATGAAAACCACGTAGTCGGTATTGGTACTGCCAAATGCCGGAAGGAGATAGGCTGGCAACCCGAAAAAACCACGTTACTCGGTGCAGGCCAGCCGCCAAGTGCAGTGGTTGAGTGACTCGTTGCCGTTCCCCGTCAATTTCAACTTCTGTTAGAGAAACAGGACTGCTGCGGGCCGGCAATTGGGCCGGTAACTGCACGTGCACCAATCCATTTCTGGCGGCTAGCAGTACAGTTGAGTCAAGGTGGGGAAGTACCGCCGAGGCATTGGGAAGCAAATCGTGAATGACGGGGTTGTCCGGCGTAGTAAACGGCGCAAATGTGTACGTCCGCCCCAGCGACAACCCGTTGCGATGCTGCACTAGCAAGCCTCCCGATGTTGGAACCAAGCCATAGCAGTAGTTGCTGGCAATACCACTATTGGTGGTTGTGAATTGCCGAAACTGATTATTCTCGTAGCAAAATAATCCGTCGCCTTCCGTGCCAACCAAACGCGGCCGGCAGCGTCTTCGGCCAGGGTGGTAGCATCTATGCCACCCGGCACAAGACGATGAACGGTAAAGCGGCCTTTTTCGAGTACCGCCAAGCCAGTACCGTGGGTTGCAAACCACACCCGGCCTTGGTGGTCTGGCAAGATGGCGTACACATCATTCTGTAGTAGGCCGCTTGCTGTTGTATAGTGCTGCGTTTCGTCTTTCGTTACCCGAAAAACTCCTTCTCCAATAGTACCTATCCACAGGGCTTGTGCCGCGTCGCGTGCCAGCGTAGTTACATGTAAGTCAGGTGGGAATGAGGAAGTTTTTGTTAATGCATCTGACGCAGGAGCAAGCGCAACAGAGTGCTGCTCCCTCGGGAAAGTCTGCTGCCAAACTCCGATTGCATCAGTTCCTACCACTACTCTATTGCTGCTTAGTAGGGGGAGGAGGGAAGTAATACTACCTGGAATAACCGACAGTGCTGGTGACCAGGCTAGTCGGCCTTTTTGCTGGTACACGCGTAGCAGCTTTCCAGTTGCAGTGCCTGCCAGTACTTGCCGACCGGTGCCACCTAGCGCTGTTAGGCGGGTGGCGCTAGGAAACAAGGTTACATGAGCATCCACCAAACGCCACAAACCCTGGCCAGAAGTGCCTATCCAAAAGGTGCCCTCCTGGTCGCGCAGTAAGCAACTTATAGCCGTTCCAGAAGCTAGTGCTGGATGGTAACGACGCTTAAATGCGCCCAGTTGCGAACTGTCAGGTATGGGTAGGCCCGATTGCGCACGAAAAGGGCCGCGGGCAGTTTTCGGGGCGGCACTAAATCCAGCGCCCTTACTGTGCGAACGACCTCCTTGATAGTGCCCTACCCATAATTGCCCGGTCTTCGGATCCTCAGCTAGCTGGGTCACGAAGTTTTCGGCAAGACCTTCCTTAGTAGTAAAGGCTTGAAACGTGGTGCCATCAAAGCGGACCAAACCCTCCCCAGTTCCAATCCAAAGGTAGCCAGCGCGGTCTTGATGGAGGGCGTAAATGAATGGCTGCGGGAGCCCTTCTGCGGTGCCAAACTGCTTCAGGAACTGCTGCGGTGCCTGTGCCCGCACCGCCGAAGCTAGGGGCACGCACTCAAGCAAAAGCAGCAGAAAAAACCGGAGGCAGCGCATATGTAGAACAGATGGTACCAGAAAGGTACACGCTCCCCCTTCGCCAAGGGGTAGTAGTACGCTCAGCAGTGCTTTATTCTCGCCAAACGAGTCTACTTGTCAGTTAAAGGCTGCAAGGGGGCTATTTCCCAATCACCTTAAACTCCGTACGCCGGTTGAGTTGGCGTCCGTCTTTTGTAGTGTTGGGCGCTACCGGCTGACTGTCGCCATAGCCAGCAAAGGTCAGCCGACTTTTGTCAATCCCTTTTCCTACGAGGTAGTCTACTACCGTCTTGGCACGGCGCTGGCTCAGATCTTTGTTGTACTCTGCCTTGCCAACGTTGTCGGTGTGACCAGAAATCTCCAAGCGTAGCGCCGGCGTATCGGCCAATAGCTTTTGCAGGCGCTCCAGTTCGCCTGTGCTCTCTTTACGCAAGCTGGCTTTGTCGAAGTCAAAGAAGATGTTGTTCAGCACTACTTTCACCCCTACGTCCAGCTTTTTCAGGGCAATATCTTTTACTACTTCTGAGTAAGCCGCTCCGGCTGGTAAGTCAAAATTTTCGGAGTGGAAAAGGTAGCCTTCCTGCCGAACTACAATGCCGTAGTTGATACCTGAGGGCAACGACACCAAGTACCGCCCCGACTGAGCATTGGCCCGGAACGAAGCAATAGTTTGGTTAAGAGAGTTGTCGATGACGTCAATCGTAGCTTCCACCGGCTCCTTGGTCGCTTCATCCGTTACAGTACCCTTCAAAATGGTTACCTGGGCAGAAGCAATAGCTACCGGCGGAGCTAGTAGGGCTTCCTTTACCGGCTGCACGCGTGAGGCTAGGAGCTGATCCTCGTGGTTGAGGAGAGGCTGTTTTTCCGGACCCAGGAAGGTGATTTGATAAATGTCTTTGGAGCCCAGGCCGTCGTCTCGGAAGGAAGAGTAGTAGCCGTGGCGGCCCGAGGCGGATATCACGAAGAATACATCATCATCGGGGGTATTAATGGGCCAGCCCAAGTTTTCAGGCGTGCTCCACTTACCGTTTTCATACACCGACTTAAAGATGTCGTATCCGCCCATGGTATTGTGACCTTCCGAAGAGAAGTACATGGTCTTTCCGTCGGGATGGAGGAATACTCCTTCTTCACCATAGGGCGTATTAATGGTAGGGCCTAAGTTGCTAGCTTGCCCACGGCCCTCCATCTCAATTCTATAGATGTCGCGGCTACCTAAGCCGCCCTCCTTATCCGATACAAAGTAAAGGCTGCGCCCATTGGGCGTGTAGGCCGCCGATGATTCGTGGGAGCGACTATTGATGCGCGAGCCAAGCTTTTGGGGTTTGCGCCACTGAGCGCCCCGCAAGTCCGACTCGTGCAGGTCGCCGCCATTGTCTTCCAGGTACACGAGCAGGCGTTGACCGTCGGGGGCCAAGCCCACCGTAGCGTCGTGCCCATCGGTGTTTACTGGCTCGCCAAGATTGCGTGCTGGGCCCCAGGTGTCTTTGCCCGCACGTGTGCTTTGGTACACATCCTCAAAAAAGCCGCCCGTTTCGGGGTCTTTCTGCCCGCCCGTAGAATTATCGCGCCGTGATGTGAATAGGATAACCGATTCATCGGCGGTAATTACCGGACCGTAGTCGGCGTAGGGGGAGTTTACGCCCGGTCCGGCGTTGTCAATAAACACGCGGGTAGGCTTAGCTTCTAACTTTTGCCCGTTCTCGCACTCGCGAATTTTCCTTTGAATATCTTGCGTGAAACCAGCTGTGTTTTTGGTTCCAGTAGCTGGCGTGGCTCGCTTATATTCCGCAATAGCGTCTTTCCACTTCCCATTCAAGTGCAGGCCACGGCCCAAAAAGTAATGAATGCGTGGGTCTACATCGGGGCTCAGTTGGTAGGCCTTCTGTAGGTAGCCGAGGGCGCGGGGTTTAAAGCCCGAGTGGAGGTAGCACTCGCCAATGCGCAAGTTGATGTGGGCATTATTGGAATTGAACTTCTGAGCGGCTAAGTAATGGGGTAGGGCCTGCTCATAACGCGGCGGGTCCATGTCGTACCACTCGTCGCCGAGCTTGATTTCCTTCAGAGCTGTTTTCAACCCATCCTTATCATTGCCAAACTGATCTTTGCTGAACTCTACATTTTGGGCGGCAGCACCCCAGGAGTAAAATAGGAAGCAGGCTAGTAGGTAGTTACGCATGAGCTGTAGTGCTGGGCTAGGGGCTATGCCGCCATTTCCCGCGTGAAGTGCAGGAAATAGCTTGCGGCGCTCCAAAGCCATTTTATTCAAATATTCTCGTCCCTTCAGTGCCTGCTATTGCGCTCCGCAGCCAGAGTTAGCCGCGTGCGTATTGCCAACTTCTAAGCCTAGCTCAGCTGCTTTTCGCCAATCCTGGCAGGCCGCATCGGGTTGGCGCAGCATTTCGCGAGCGTGGCCCCGGTTCAGGTAGGCTTCGGCGTATTGCGCATTCAGGCTAATAGCTTCGTGGCGTCCGCATTGGCTTTTTGAAAGTCTTCCAGCTTTAGGTAGGCAGCGGCCCGGTTGTTCCAGGCAAATGCGTAGCTTCCATCAAGCTCTACCGCTTGGGTAAAATCAGCTACTGCACCTTTGTAGTCGCCCTGCTCAAACCGAGTGCTGCCTCGGTTGGTAAAAGCCAGCGCATTATCCTTCTTCTTGCTTAGATATTCGTTGTAGTCCTGCAAAGCGCCTTTTAGGTCGCCGGCACGGCGCTTCGTGGCGGCTCGGTTCAGCAAAGCTGGTAGCAAGTCGGGTTGCAAAGACAGCGCCTTGGTGTAATCCTGAATGGCGGCCGGCAGGTTGTTGAGCTTCCGTTGGGTGCTACCCCGGTCGTGCCAGGCATAGGCGTAAGCTGGATCTGCTTTGATGGCTTGGTCGAAATCTGTCTTAGCTGCCTGAAAATCGCCTTTCTCAAATCGAAGGGCGCCGCGGTAATACCAGGCGGGGGCGTAATCTGCCTTTAGCTCAGCTGCTTTGCTGTAATCCTGCTCGGCCTCAGCAGGCTGGTTGAGTGCTTCCTTGGCTTGCGCCCGCCCAAAGTAAGGACCAAACGTAGCGGGATCTAACTGGATGGCTTGGTCGTAATCCTGAACAGCTGGCTGGTACTCCTTTAGCTCGTAGCGGGTAGTAGCACGGTTATAGTACGCCTTGGCAAAATCAGGCTTTGCTGCTAGTGCCTTATCAAAATCAAGAATGGCCGCCCGATAGCTCTTCTGGTTATATTTTGCTACCCCACTGTTGTAAAGTTTCTCAGCTAACTGAGCTGGGGGCAGCGTAGAAGCTCGAACAGTATCTACTTGGGCCTGGGCGGTACCACCTGCTAGCGTGAGCGTTGCAGTTAAGAATAGAAAGTGTCGCATAACGTCCCGTCATATTAATCGGCAGGTATAAATGTAATTTTATTTGTTCTATACCTGATATTAAATCTGTATAAATGTTTTATAATAGTACTATTATGATAATAAGTAGGTGATTAGCTAGCCACTTTCGAGCGCCTTTTAGCCTGGCAGTTGAGTGCGTACAAGCTCTTCCCACTCCCGCCGCAACGACACAGTTGGTTGTGAACGGTGGGCCCGTCGATACCAGTATGCCGCATTTCCTTGGTCACCCTCTTGGCGATGGAGAAAAGCATGCAGCCAGTTATGAAATGGGTCGTGCTCGTTGTCCTGGGCAATGGAATGAGCCAGATGCCACTCGTCGCGGCCGGCGTACCACAGTGCTTCGAGTAGGGGCGATAGATCTGCTGGGGGCTGAGGCTGCGTTTGCGTAGCCAGGAATTCGGTATAGGTCATGGCGTTGGTGGCAGAATAGTAATTTGCTAGCATCCCGTAAGCGGCGACTGGGCCCAACCAAAGCAGGCTAGAAAAAAGGACTTCCTGCAAACTTCTAGCCGAACCTTATGGTTACATAGGCCCGATGCCATTGACCAGCGAAAATCACGTAATTTTGTAGGGTCAATGGACCGCATCGTAGGTCCTTGTTTATCCATTCAAAGCCTAGCTTTCTCCTATGGCCACGTACCCCGAATACATGGTAGCCCCGATCCGCCAAGACCTCGTTGAGGCCGGTTTCGAGCAACTCATGACCCCCGAAGAAGTAGATTCTGTGCTCAACGAGCAAAGTGGCACCGTTCTGGTGGCTGTAAACTCGGTGTGTGGCTGCGCCGCTGCCAAAGCACGCCCGGCCCTGAAGATGGCCGTATCTAGCTCTGACAAGAAGCCTGCGAAACTCGTAACCGTGTTTGCCGGTATGGAAACGGAAGCTGTTGCGAAAGTACGGGAACACCTGCTGCCTTATCCGCCTAGCAGCCCTGCTATTGCCCTGTTTAAGGATGGCGAGCTGGTGCATATGATTGAGCGTTACCACATTGAAGGCAACGACCTGATGCGCATTGTGAATAACTTGCAGGGTGCCTTTGAAGAGTATTGCTAAGCATTCAAAATAGACTCTTGGCTGACCTAAGTAGCGTCAGCCGGTAGTAACGAAAAAGCCGCATGCAGCTAAGCTGCATGCGGCTTTTTTTGGAGTGAAAATCTTACACAGGCTTTACTTACGTAGCAGGAAGGGGCCTACTACGAGGGCATCTAGGCCAGAGCGGAAGTAGCAGTCCAAGGCATCGGCCGGCGACTCTACCATAGGCATTCCGTTCAAGTTAAAGGACGTATTAAGTAAAACTGGAACACCACTATAGTGCTCAAAGGCTACTAGCAGCTCGTGAAATAAAGGGTTGTCGGCCGCTCGCACGCTTTGGAGTCGGCCGGTACCATCGGCATGGGCGACAGCCGGCAACCGTTGTTGGGCCTCTGGTAGCAGTGTAAAGACCTTCTCCATGAAATAAGCCTTCTCGTTGGCCGGAAGGTTAAAAAATTCGTGCTGTCGCTCTTCGGGCACGGCGGGCGCGAAGGGGCGGAAGGCCTCCCGGTATTTGATGCTGGCATTCACCCGCGATTTCATGTTGGGGAGGGTAGGATTGGCTAGGATGCTACGGTGTCCCAGAGCCCGTTGGCCCAGTTCAGAGCCCTCCTGGAACCAGCCAATTACCAAGCTTCCTGCAATAAAGAAGCCGCCGTTGTTGCCACGTCTGCCGGGCGCGTATATACTGCTTTCCGTCGCTCTAGTTCGGCTTCTATTTCCTGTGTAGAGTAGGGACTACCATAGAAATTGTGCGTGCTGGCGGCCGCTGCAGGCTGTGGTAGATCTAGCATGTAGTGCCGGCCATATAATGCGCTACCTACACTGATACCCGTATCATCGGGCGTGGCACCCACAAAAATCTCTTGGTAGGGAGTGTGTTGGGTAAGTTTGCCGTTGAGTACGGAGTTCATAAACACGCCACCAGCTAGCACCAGGCGCCGCCGCCCCGTGCGAGCATGTAGGTTACGCAGCAACTCAAATACTACCTCTTCGGTAATGCGCTGCACTGCCGCCACAATATCCCATTCGCGCTGGGTAGGCTCGGCACCTGGGGCTAGGGGCGGTCCTAGCAATTCTACCAGTTTAGGCGAGTAATAATGCGGCGTGAAGAAGAGAAAAAACTCGAAGTAGCGTAAGTCTAGTTCGTACGTTAGGTCATGCACCTGAATGAGGGGCCGCAGTAGTTGGTAGTAGGTGTCTGCATTGCCAAGCGCCGCCAGCGCCATAATTTTCCACTCGTCACCGTTGGGCCGAAACCCCAGGAACTCAGTAAAGGCCCCATAGAATAAGCCTAAGGAGTGAGGGGTCCGGTTGGCGGCTAGTTCCTGCAAGCCGTCAGCAGTAGCCGTTCCAAGCAAACCTGTGGTTGTTTCCCCGAATCCATCCGCCACAAAAACATCAGCTTCCGCAAACCCCGATGATAGGAAACCGTTGGCGAAATGCGCCCGATGATGGTCAACGTAGTGTAAGCGCATAGTAGCTCCCTGGTGGCTGGTGAGCGTCTGCCCAATGCCACGCACACCGCCTTGCAAAGCCGCCAGTTCGTTGAGCGTAAACTGCGCGAGCTTGCCGCGGTTTTGGAGGGCGTCGGCTAGGCTTTGCTGAGGTTGCAGTAAGTAAGGAGCCGGATTCCAACCAATAAATACATCCGTAATGTCGGCAAGCGTAATACCAGCGGCTGCGCAACAGTACTGAATAGCCAGCCGTGGGAAGGACTTGTCTTGCTTAATCCGACTTAGGCGCTCTTCGGCAATGGCTACCAGCACCCGCCCAGTGGGGCTCACTACACAGGCCGATGAGTGGAAGCCGCTGCAGTTGATGCCGAGAATGTACTGTGCCATGGGCTAGGAAAGGGGGAAATACAAAACACGCAGCGCCGAAATTAGACATTTTAGTAAGCCTACCCCCAGGAGAAGGGCTGGGTAGTATAGGCCATGAAAAAGCCCCACCAGTCGGTGAGGCTTTTCCTCGGGAGCTGACAGTCGAATTAATTGGCTACCTCACTCAGAAACTTAATGCGCATCAGACGGATATCTTCCTCCGTGTAATCATCAGAGCCGAGCTCTTTCAGTGCCACCGCAATATTGTCGGTCTGGGCCGTCATAAAGTACTCGTAAATTTCCTCTTGGCGCTCCTCATCTAGTACACCATTGATGTAATAATCGAGGTTGAGCTTCGTGCCGGAGTAGCAGATGTGCTCAATTTCCTCCATCAGCTCCCGCATATCAATGCCCTTGGAGGAAGCAATTTCCTCTAAGTCCATTTTCTTGTCGATCTGCTGAATGATGTAAATCTTAATTTTTGACTTGTTGACGGCCGATTTTACCACCACGTCGGCAGCCGTTACAATGTCATTCTCATCTACGTACTTCTGAATAAGAGCCAGGAAGGGAGCGCCAAACTTCTGCGCTTTTCCTTGGCCCACACCCGATACGTGCGAGAGGTCGTCCATCTTCGTGGGGAAGGTGGTGGCCATTTCTTTCAGCGACGGATCCTGAAAGAGCACGTAGGGCGGCAGGTTCTTTTGCTGGGCAATCTTCTTGCGAAGTGCCTTCAGCATGTCAAACAGGGCCTCGTCGTGACCGGCAGCCTGCTGAACTTCCTCTTGTTCCTGTTCTTCTTTCACCTCTTCCTCGTAGTTGTGGTCCTTGGTGAGCTTGATCGAATGCGGGTTCTCAATGAAATCGAGACCCTTCTGCGAGATTTTAATTACGCCAAAGTTTTCGATGTCCTTTTCCAGAAATCCGTTGAGCAGGCTTTGGCGAAGAAGAGAGTGCCAGAACTGCGCATCGTGCTGTTTGCCTTCCCCATATATCGGTAGGCTGTCGTGTCCGTAGCTGTCTACATGGGGGTTACGCATCCCCATCAATACTGTTCCAATATGGTCGAGGCCAAAACGCTCTTCGGTTTGCACTACTGCTTTCAGGGCCAGCAGTACTTCCTCCTTAGCCTCGAACCGCTCTTTGGGGTGCTTGCAGTTGTCGCAAAAGCCGCAGTCCTTCTCGAAATGCTCGCCGAAGTAATGCAGCAATTGCTTACGGCGGCACACCGCAGAATCGGCATAATTGGCCATTTCCTGGAGCAGCAGCTTGGAGTTGTCGCGCTCCGTAACGGGCTTGTCTTTATTGAATTTCTCCAGCTTCACGATGTCGTCGTAGCTGTAGAACATTAGGCAGTCGCCCTCCATACCGTCGCGGCCCCCGCGGCCGGTTTCCTGGTAATAGCCCTCAATGCTCTTAGGAGTGTCGTAGTGCACAACAAAGCGCACATCGGGCTTGTCGATGCCCATGCCGAAAGCAATGGTAGCCACAATTACGTCGCAGTCTTCGTTGAGGAAGGCATCCTGGTTGGCCATGCGCACGTGGGGATCCAGTCCGGCGTGGTAGGGTAGGGCCGAACGTCGTTTACCTTGAGCAGTTCGGCAATTTCCTCCACCTTCTTGCGGCTCAAACAGTATACAATGCCCGCCTGCCCCTTGTGCTGCTTTACGTAGTGAATGAGTTGCTTCTTGGTGTTATGCTTAGGACGTACTTCGTAGTACAGGTTGGTGCGGTTGAATGAGGTCTTGAACACCGACGCATCATCCATCTGCAGGTTTTTCTGAATGTCCTGCTGCACTTTGGGCGTTGCCGTCGCCGTCAGGGCAATGACAGGTACCTGCACGCCTAATCCATCAATAATGCTGCGAATCTTGCGGTATTCCGGCCGGAAATCATGCCCCCACTCCGAGATACAGTGGGCTTCGTCGATAGCCACGAAGCTAATGGTAGCCTTATTCAGAAACTCAATGGTTTCGTCCTTGGTCAGTGACTCCGGCGCTACATACAGCAGCTTTACTTCGCCACTGATAACGTCCTTCTTCACCTTGTTCATTTCTGACTTCGACAAGGTCGAGTTCAAAAACTGCGCATTCACGCCAAAGGCGTTCAGCTGATCGACCTGGTTTTTCATCAGGGCGATAAGTGGCGAGATAACAATGGCCGTACCTGGCAATACCAGCGCAGGTAGCTGGTAGCAAAGACTCTTGCCTGCTCCCGTGGGCATAATCACGAAGGTATTGTTTCCCTCAATGACGTTGTGGATAATGTCTTCCTGTACGCCCCGAAACTGACCGTACCCGAAAACTTCCTTTAACTTGCCCTTCAGATCAGCCTGGGGCTTCACTGGAACTTTCACGGCTGGCATAGACATCCTCACTTGCGCTGATTGGGGTTGCAGACTGGAGCACAAACACTTCGGTGTTGCATTCCGAATCTAGACAAAATTATGGTAGACCGTATGGAGTAGCAGGAATAAGGTCTAGATACTTTCTCCCGCTGCCACCTACTTCCTATCTGATACCAAATTTAGATTGAAACTGCAGAACGACCCCATCCTAATTGCAAAAAAAGTGCTTCAGCAAGAAGCTGACGCCATTCAAGGTATTGCAGATGCTATTGCGCTGACACCTGATTTTGCACAATGTGTAGAAGCTATTCTCTCTTTACGGGGTAGGGTGGTAGTAACGGGTATTGGTAAGAGTGCCCACATAGCTGGCAAGATGGTAGCTACGCTCAATTCTACTGGTACGCCAGCCTTGTTCATGCACGCCGCCGACGCCATCCACGGCGACCTGGGTATGATTCAGCCCGAGGACTTCGTAATTGCCATTAGTAAGAGCGGCGATACTCCCGAAATTAAGGTTCTCGTGCCGTTGCTAAAGCGTAAAGCAGTGCCGTTGGCTGCTTTAGTGAGCAACGCAGATTCGTACCTGGCCGTGCAGGCCGACTACGTGCTGCACGCCCCCGTAGAGCGTGAAGCTTGCCCCCACAACTTAGCCCCGACTACCAGTACTACCGCTGCCCTGGCCCTCGCTGACGCCCTGGCAGTGTGCCTGCTGGAAAGCCGGGAGTTTACACGTCAGGACTTTGCTCATTTGCACCCGGGCGGAACCTTGGGCAAGCAGCTCTACCTAAAAGTGGGCGACTTGAGCCGGCAGAACCAGCAGCCCCAAGTGCACGAATCAGCCCCTCTCAAAGACATCATCCTTGAAATATCAGGTAAGCGCCTTGGCGCTACGGCTGTACTCAACGAGGCCGGAGAATTGGTGGGTATTATCACCGATGGCGACCTGCGCCGCATGCTTGCTACCTTCGAGGGCCGCCTGGAGCGCGTCCGGGCCCGTGATATTCTAACGCCTTCTCCCGTAAGTATTGAGGTCGAAGATTTTGCGGTAGAGGCCCTGCGCCGAATGCAGGAGCGCAACATTACCCAACTCATTGTAACGGAAGCGGGTCAGTTCAGCGGATTCATTCATTTGCACGATTTGCTACGGGAGGGATTAGTATAAAAACGCGTTCATATAAAAGAAATATTATGTTACAGCTTATTTTATTACTACTCTTGTCCGTGGGATTACCTCATGCACTCCCGCTAGACTAGCACTTCGGTCTATTTCCTTCGAATCTCCCATTGAATATCTTCCCTCGGCGGAAAATATTTCAGGCCCCTACCTGTATGGAACAACATACTTACCTCGTAGTCATGGCGGGCGGCATCGGCAGCCGCTTCTGGCCGTTCAGTCGCACGCACCATCCTAAGCAATTCCATGATGTGCTCGGCCTAGGTCGCTCAATGCTGCAACTTACCGTCGACCGGTTCATGGGCATCTGCCCCATGGAAAACGTATTCGTGGTAACCAACCGAGACTACACGGAGCTGGTGCAGCAGCACCTTCCCCAGTTGCCCGCCAATCAGATTCTGGGTGAGCCCATAGGACGCAATACGGCACCCTGCATTGCCTACGCCAGCTATCGAATAGCTCAGCGCGACCCCCAGGCCGTCATTATTGTGTCGCCGGCCGATCACGCCGTAATGCATGAGGAGAACTTCCGCGATGCGATTCGTACGGCTGTCGATGGTGCCCGTACCCACAATGTTCTCATTACCCTGGGTATTCAACCTTCCCGCCCCGATACGGGCTACGGCTACATTCAGTTTATTGACGATGTAGTGCGCGCCCAGGATGTGCAAACGGTGGATGGGGCCGAGGATGGCTGTTTCCCTAAAGGGCTGCGCAAAGTGAAAACCTTCACTGAGAAGCCAAATCTAGAACTGGCGCGCATGTTTGTGAGCAGCGGCGACTTCCTGTGGAACTCTGGGCTGTTTGTATGGCGCGCCGATGCTATCATCAATGCCTTTCACCAATACCTCAGCGACATTGCCGAAGTGTTTGATGAAGGCTGGAACGAACTAGGAACGCCTCAGGAGGAAGACTTTATTTCCCGTGCTTATACCCGCTGCCGCAACATTAGCATCGACTACGGGGTGATGGAGAAGGCCGACAACGTGTATGTGCTACCGGCAGATTTCGGCTGGAGCGACCTTGGCACTTGGGATTCGCTGCACCGCATGGGCCAGCACGATGCTGACGAGAACGTAGTAGACGGCAACGCCCTGCTGTA
The DNA here is from genome assembly GCF_000961955.2 of Hymenobacter sp. AT01-02. NCBI lineage: Bacteria > Pseudomonadati > Bacteroidota > Cytophagia > Cytophagales > Hymenobacteraceae > Hymenobacter > Hymenobacter sp. AT01-02. The sequence continues at coordinate 125,198 of NZ_JZIR02000025.1, read as the reverse complement.
CGATACGCGGGAGTGCGTTATCAAAACTCCATCGGAGCGCCTTGTGGTAGTACAGGGCCTTGAAGGCTTTATTGTAGCCGAGTACGACAATGTATTGCTAATCTGCAAGCGCACGGAAGAACAGCGCGTGAAAGAATTTGTGGCAGACGTAAAGTCTAAAAAGGGTACGGGCTACAACTAAGCTCCTGCTCTGGCCACACAACAAAAGCCGTCCGGCAAGCCAGTTATAGCTTGTCGGACGGCTTTTGTTGTGTGGTTGATTACGTTGGGCTTACTTATCTGTAGAAAGACGCTGGCGCAATACTTCGTAGAGCATAATGCCGCTGGCAACAGATACATTGAGCGAACTGATTTGCCCGGCCATGGGAATGCGCAGCTTGTGGTCGGCCAGCTTGAGATATTCAGGCTGATTCCATCTTCTTCGCTACCCATCACTACCGCTAAGGGGCCAGTGAGGTCTACGGAGCCTGTTTCCAGGCTCGAATCCGTCTTCTCGGTACAGGCCACAATTTGTACACCCGATTCTCGTAGGAAAGTTAGGGTGTTCTTCAAATTGGGCTCCCGGCACACCGGAATAAGGTTGAGAGCTCCGGCAGAAGTTTTCAGGGCGTCTCCATTGATTTGGGCGGCGCCGTGGCTGGGTACTACAATGGCGTGTACCCCCAAACACTCGGCGTTACGGGCAATAGAGCCAAAGTTGCGCACGTCCGTAATGCGGTCCAGAACCAGCAGCAAGGGCGTTTTACCTTCCTCGTACAAGCCAGACAAGATGCTGTCGAGCGGCATGTAATCGATAGGCGATACATAGGCTACGGCCCCTTGGTGGTTTTTGCGGGTAATGCCGTCAAGCTTCTCAATGGGCACCATAGACACCGGAATACTAGCCGATTTGGCTAGCGCCGTGATGTCTTGGGTCATGGAGTTTTTAGTGCCCCGCAGCAGGAAAATCTTGTCCAGGGTGCGGCCAGCATTCAACGCCTCCAAAATGGGGCGCAGCCCGAAAATCATGTCGATGCTGCGGTCTTGAGCTGGCCGGTGTGGGTAGCGCGGCTTATCATCGCCGCCACGGGGGCCTGCGCTCCGTTCAGGGCGGTTCTCCCCCCCCTCGCTACGTGCAGGACGACGCGGCGTTACGGGGCGGTTTTCAGAATCAAAAAATTGGCGGCGCTCATTCAGCGGCCGGGGCGGGCGATTATTCCTTTTCTCCATTGCTCCACGGCGGCATACCAGAGACGTTCGTACTCGGGGCGGCGCACCAGTTCATAGTTTTCAGGAGCAAAGGTACTGGGTTTAGGGCGGAACGTATATGTTCCTGCTCGCTCTGGTGTTCCGCGGTATACCCAACGCTCCTCGCCTCCAGTCCGGTAAACGGTTTCTGGTGGCCCCATCACAATATATAGCAGGCCTCTGTCGGTTAGCCAGCCCGCCTTATGGGAAGAAAATAAGCGGTTAGCATCCATCACGCGGCCATAGTAGGTGCGAATAAGAAGACGGGCCGTGGGTTGGTCGCCCTTGACTAGGTTTAACCAAAAGGCATCTACGGCCTTCTTAGGGTCAGGCGCATCAAATAACTTCTTGCGCTCCGCCGAGGACGTCAAAAACGTTAGCGGGGCAATTAATTCATCCGCAGAAGTCAAGTCAGGAAAGTTGTTTTCTTCGACCAAAAGGCCACACCACGGCTTTTGTTGCTCCGTGCGTAAGAGGTACAAGCCAGCTGGTAGGCGAAGGAGTTGCCCGGCCCGAAACCAAGTGGAATCCTGCAAGCCCAAGGTACGGGGTTGAGGCCCCACTGCCGCTGGGTTACTCATGGGCGGCAAAGCTGGCTGAGAGCTGAGAGGATAAAGCCGCGTTTGTACTGCTAGGTCTGGCCCGTAACTATCCACGCCGAATGGCTCGTAGGCTTGTACAAAACGACGTAGCAGTGGCTGTCCCACTGAATCAGTAAGAACAAAGCTCCGGGAAAGATAGTCGGGCTTGAGGGCTAGCCAAGCTGCATCACCAGCGTCGGCTTCAGCGGCTGTGCTTGCATTGATGCTGAGTAGCTGCCCGGCTCGCAATCGACTTAGGGGCAGACAAAATTCTACCCACGCTGCCGAGCCATCGGTACGAATACGCCGGGCTAGGTGGCGCACCGTATCCTGCCATAGCGGGCGTTTCGCATCGTAATCAGCCCACGCCGCGACGTGTAGTGGGTAGCCTTGCCGCAACATGTTGCCATCAGGGAAGCGTAAGTAAAGCCGAAGACTGTCGCCTTCTCGCCTCGTGTCAAGGCCAACGCGACGCTCGGCGCGGTACTGACCAGCAAAATCCCGGCGCGGTGCGGCCAGTACAGAGGAAAAGCTACTGTAGCTAAGTAGCGTCAGCAGCAAAAGGGGCCAATAGTTTTTCACGGGCGGGGAGCAGTACAGTTCTAGCACTAGTAGGATACGCAACCAACGCTGGGAAAGCTGGCCTACGTATGAGCACGAGTGCGTTTCAGGCGGCAGATTAACTAAATACAAGCAAACTCAGTGGATACAAAAAAGCCGGCCCCACAGGTAGGGCCGGCTTCGTAACTCAACTACGTAGCGTGATTAGCGCTGGTAGTATTGCTGTAGCAGCGTGAGCGCCTTAGTAGCCCGCTGCTGGTCACCAATTTGCTCAGCGGCCCGGCCTATGCTGTTCAAGGAAAGCAAGTTGGTTTGGAACTCCTGGTCGAAGAGTGCCGTGTTGTGGGTGCTGTAGTACGCCAACGCCCGCTCGGCCCGGCCCGTCATGGTATCCATGATTTCGTTGGCCCGCTGCTGCTCACCCACCGCTACCAAGGCGGGAATAAACTGAGGTACATAGTAATCGTAGGGGACAGCCTTGTCAGGCATTACCGCAAAGCACTTGTCAATCACCTGCTTAGCTCGTGCTTTGTCGCCGCTGGCGAGTAAGGACGTCGCCAAACGAGAGAACTTGTCGCGGTAGTTAGCCGGGAAGCGTAGGTTATTCTCGTCGTAGAAAATGCTGGCGTTATCCAGGCCCCGATACGCGAACGTATTCATCAGCTTATCGAACATGATGTTCTGAGCTACAAAGCCTTCTTCGCTGTTCTTAGGATCATACGCGGGGTCTTTGGCGGGCAAAATGCGGTAGGCCATCCCTTCGAGTTGGAAATACGGCTCCAGACCCATGAAGTCGCGCGAGTCAACGGTGCTGGAGAAGTACACGGGGCGCTTCCAGTTGTTAGTAGCTAGAATGTCCAAGATTACCAGGCTCTTCTTCTCAATGGCGCTCTTGCCTACTTCCCACTCCATACGCGGTACCAACTGGCTCCGGCGCTCGGCTGGAATAATGCCCATGCTCTCTACCGCCGTGGTATCAATGGGGAGGTAGAACTTGCGAGTGGGGAAAGAGAGTAGCGACTTGGTGCCGTCGCCGTAGCTTACTTGCAGCAGCGGGCTGTTTTGCTCCACTAGCTGCATAAACTCCTTTACATTTACCTCCGTCACAGCGGGGTTTTCGGCGTAAGGCAGGTAATCGTTGGTGCCCTGGGCGTAGTTGCTGTTCTCCATCGAGATGGGCAAGGGCTCCGACTTGTAGGAGCGGCGCTTCATCTGGTCGATGTACCAATCGGTATTTAGATAGCTAAGCACCGCCACGCGCACGTCGGTGCGCACGCCTTCTACTTCCTGGGCGTACCAGAGAGGGAAGGTATCGTTGTCGCCATTGGTGAACAGAATGGCATTCGGAGCACAAGAATTCAAGAGGTTCTTAGCCGAGTCGACAGAGTTATAGCGGTCCGAGCGGTCATGGTCGTCCCAGCCCTGTGCTACCATGATGCCGGGAACAAATAAGCCAAGAAGAGTAGCTACGGCCGCCCGAGCAGTATCGGCCTTCAGGGCCGATTTGAGTAGGTCGGCTACGCCCAGCACCCCCAAACCAATCCAGATAGCGAAGGCGAACGTGGCCCCAGCAAAGGTGTAGTCTCGCTCACGAGGCTCAATGGGAGGCTGGTTCAGGTAAAGCACGATGGCCAAGCCCGTGAACAGGAAAAGCAGACCAACGATAAATGCATTGCGGCCGTCGCGGCGTACTTGATAGAACAGACCAATGATGCCCAGAATGAGTGGCAATGCGAAGAAGCTGTTGCGAGCTGGGCTATCTGCTACTCGTTCAGGTAAGCCCGCACTAGTAGCACCCGGCCACAGGATACCTGACTGCTGTACGTCGCCTTCCCGACCTACATAGTTCCACATAAAGTAGCGCCAGAACATATGGCCCATCTGGTAGCGGAACAGGAACGACAGGTTTTGACCCATTGTCGGCTTCACACCTTCCTGAATATCCACCCACTTCTTGTAGTTATACATGTGGGAAGGGTCGTTGCTGTACAGGCGGGGCAGCAGCATCTTATCCTCGGGGCGGTACTCCAAAACGGGCCGGTACTCGGCTACCACGTACTTGTCGCCCCGGCGCACGTAGCGCGGAGCACCATCGTTTTGGGCAATAGGCTGGGCATTGAACTGGGGACCGTAGAGCAGGGGCCGGTCGCCGTACTGCTCCCGCTTTAGGTAGCTCACAAAGCTCAGTACATCCTCAGGGTCGTTTTCGTTGATGGTAGGATGGTAGCTGCTGCGGATGGGAACAATAAGATAAGAAGAGTACCCTATCAGAATGAACACAAACGCCAGCATGCTGGTGTTGAGCAGGCGGCTGCGGCGCTGAAACGACTGGCGGAAGCCAAACCAGATAAGCGCCAGGAACAGCACCAAAAACACTACTAGGCCCGAGCTAAAGGGCAGACCTAAGTTATTTACAAAGAACACCTCAAAGTTGCCGGCCAGAGTTGGCAGGCCAGGAATGATACCGGCCAAGATCAGACCTACAATCAGGCTGCTGACAGCCAAAGTGATGATGCCACCAGTTAGGGTTGGGTTCTGGGTCCGGCGGTAGTAATAGATAAAGCCCAAAGCCGGAATGGCCAGCAGGTTCAGCAAGTGCACCCCAATGCTAAGGCCGATAACGTACGCCAGCAGCACCAGCCATTTATCAGAGTCGGCTTCATCGGCACGGTTTTCCCATTTGAGCATCAGCCATACAACCACGGCCGTGCACAACGACGACATGGCGTACACCTCGGCCTCAACAGCATTGAACCAGAATGAGTCGGAAAAAGCGTAGGCCAGGGCGCCCACAGCTCCCGCTCCCAAAATCAGCAGGCTCTGACCGCTGGTAGGCTCGGAGGTGCGGTCATCGTGCATGCCAGGGCGGTGCAGCACAAGTTTCTTAGCCATCATGGTAATGCTCCAGAACAGGAACAGCACCGTAAAGGATGAGCTAAGTGCCGAAAGTGTGTTTACCAGCACCGATACTTTGGTAACATCACCGAAGGACAGCAAGGAAAACAGGCGGCCCAAGAGCAAGAACGTTGGAGCTCCGGGGGGGTGAGGCACGAGAAGCTTATAAGAGCAGGCAATAAACTCGCCACAGTCCCAGAAGGATGCTGTGGGCTCCAGCGTGAGCAGATACGTGATGGTGGCAATGGCAAACACCAGCCAACCAACCAGGTTATTTAAGCTTTTGTAACTCCGCATAAGTAGTAAGGTGAGGCGAGGATAGCCCCGCCCGCCGCTGAACGACAGGGTTTAGGTCAGAGTAGGAAATCAGTGGAATGTCAAAAGTAGACAATAAGTGCCGAGCGCCATACACGCGAATCAACCAACCCGCCTCCAGTTCTCAACCAACAGCCGCAACTGCCTCTACCAATCCCGCTCATTCCAACTTGATTACTCTACCACCTACTGCCTTGACAAACATCCACAAAAAAAGCAGCCTCGGGTAAGGCTGCTTTCTTGTAGAGAGTGAGCAAGGATTAGTTTTGAAGAACCAAACGCTTTGTGCTCAGTACTTTGTCGTTCAGGGTAAGGCTGTAAAAATACATACCGGCTGGGAGATCAGCTAGGTTGATGGTCATACCACCTTCCATAGCTTCAGGGCGTAGCGCCACAATGCGTACTTCCCGACCAATAATGTTGTTCAAACGCAGCTTATAGTCGCCAATAAGCTTTTGTCCTACCGATACGATTACTTGTCCACGGGCAGGGTTGGGATACACAGATAACGTAGGTACCAACGCCTTCACCGACAAAGCCGATGAGGTAGAGCTATAGTGGCTCAAACCAGGAGTGCCCTGGGCTGGTGAGTAAGCAGCCGTGCCGCTTTTTATTGTTAAGGAAGCCGCTAGCAAAGGCAGCTGGGTGAGCAGCAGCAGGGCGAGCGAAAAAAGGCGAGTAGAAATTTTCATGGCATTCGGGCGGGTTCAGGAGCGGAGCAGACCCCCAACAGGTGTCTGCTGATATAAAGGTACTTGTTTTTGGAGCCGTGACAACGGGCCATTAGTAGTTACTAGACTACCACGCTGTTTTCCTAGATGAACAAGACAATGTTCATGCCTTATTGTTTACCTACGGCTAAATGGCAGAGGAGAGATGCTTGTTTAGAGCAGTCCGTTGCACGAAGGTTTAAGATTGTCCTTCTTAGTAACCAGAAATTAAACTACGTACCGGTCTGCTGCCTAGAGTAAGGTACTAGTGCACGTACTTTATTTCTTTTAGGTCGAAGTGACGGAGGTGCCCACCGATAGCTACGGCCAAGCGGCCATGCTCATCAACCCCCACAATTTGCCCCGTAACCCGGCGGCCCTCTATTTCATAGGAGTGCTCTTCTTGGTAACGGTATAGTACGCGTAGATAGTCAGCACGTAAGGCACCTACCCGGCCGGCTCGAAGCTGTAGGTAGCGTCGTTCCAGGCATTCGAGTAAGCGAGCTACTATAGTAGGCAAGCTGTATGCTCTACCTGTAAGACAGGTCAGAGAGGTAGCCGTACTTACCTCAAATTCTCGTTGGTTAATATTTAATCCTATTCCAACGATACTATACTGAATTTTCGAGCCGTTGAGGGTGTTCTCAATCAGGATACCTCCTAGCTTCTGCTGCCCAAAGAAAATATCATTCGGCCACTTTACCCGCAGGGCCGGGTCGGCGCCTAACAAGGCACTACCCCAGTCGTGTACGGCAAGAGCCACAACCTGGCTGAGTTGAAATTGATCGGCGGCCGGTAGAAACGACGGATGCCAGATTACTGACAGCGTCAGGTTTTCACCGGGCGCGGCTTCCCACTGGTTGCCACGTTGGCCGCGGCCGGCAGTCTGTTTGTCGGTTATGACACAGCAGCCATCCGTGGCCCGGTTTTGGACAGCCAGATTGTGTGCCTCCGTGTTCGTAGAGGCACATTCGGGCAACCAGACAAGCTGTTGGCCCGTGAAGAGCGTTTGGGGGTATATAGCCTCCACCTGTTTTTCGTACTTTGTGACGTTCAAACCTAACAATACCCCATGAAAAGTACCCTGGTTCGGCAGGATTCGGACAAGTTGGCAGATGTAGTAGTGCGCGGCATGCAAGAGAAGAAAGCGGCCGATATCGTGGTACTCAACCTGAAAGATCTTAAAAATGCCGTAGCTGATTATTTTATTATCTGCTCGGCCTCCTCAGATACGCAAATAGACGCCATCGCGCGTTCGGTAGAAGAAGAAGTAGAAAAACTTACGGGCCAGAATCCTTGGCAAACGGAAGGCCGCATGCACCGCGAATGGGTGCTGCTGGACTACGTGGATGTAGTAGTACACATTTTCCTGCGCGACCGGCGCCAGTTCTATGCGCTGGAGGAGTTGTGGGGTGATGCTGAAATTACCTATATCGAGGAAGAAACTACTGCTTCAGTAAAGTAAAACGCGACTGGTCGCGTCTTGCTCTCAAGAAGCGGAGCCCGCTAACAAACTGCCGGTTGGCAGGTTCCGACTTTGTCTCTCGTTTTAGCACCCCTTATTCATGCCTGATACGACCCCTAAAAAGAAAAAACCAATGCTGCCCAACCCGGCTCCAAAGCCGAGCATGCAGCTATGGGTGCTGACGGGGCTGGTAGTATTCATCCTAGGGATGATCTACCTCAACCGCAGCAACTCCCTGATAGAAATTACACAGAAGCGCTTCGAGCAGATGCTGGTAGCTGGCGACGTGCGCGACGTAACACTCGTGAACGAACGGCAGGTGGAAGTGACGCTTAAGTCTGATGCACTTAAAAAGCCAGAGTACACCCGGAGCTTACGCGCCGCGGTCCGCTCACGGCTGTTAACGAACCGGGCCCCCAATTTGGCTTCCGTGTAGTGGAAGGCAAGGGTTTCAAAGAAGACCTAGATAAAGTGCAGGCAACTCTACCCGCCGACCGGCAGATTGGTCTGAAGGTAGTGGACCGCACAGGCTATGGCGACTTCGTAACTACGTGGGGCTTTATGCTCCTGCTCTTCGTGGGCTTCTGGCTGCTCATGCGCCGCATGAGCGGGGCAGGTGGTCCTGGCGGGCAAATCTTCAACATTGGTAAATCACGCGCTGCTCTGTTTGAAGGCGGCGACAAGGTGAAGATTACTTTTAAGGATGTAGCTGGCTTAGAAGAAGCCAAGGAAGAAGTACAAGAGATTGTAGAGTTTCTGAAGAACCCTTCCAAATTCACCATTTTAGGTGGTAAAATCCCCAAAGGGGCCCTTTTGGTAGGTCCTCCTGGTACTGGCAAAACCTTGCTGGCGAAAGCCGTAGCGGGTGAGGCTGATGTGCCGTTCTTCTCTCTGTCGGGCTCCGACTTCGTGGAAATGTTTGTGGGTGTGGGTGCTGCGCGCGTGCGTGACTTATTTAAGCAAGCTAAAGCCAAGGCTCCCTGCATCATCTTCATCGACGAAATTGACGCCATTGGCCGCAGCCGCAGCAAAGGCAATATGCCTGGCGGCAACGACGAGCGGGAAAACACCTTGAACTCCCTGCTAGTGGAAATGGATGGTTTTGGCACCGACTCAGGAGTAATTATCCTGGCCGCTACCAACCGCCCCGATACGCTTGATTCGGCACTGCTGCGTCCTGGTCGTTTTGATCGTCAGATCAGCATTGATAAGCCAGACATCAACGGCCGTACCCAGATTTTCAATGTGCACTTAAAGCCTCTGACTCTAGGACCCGACGTGGAAGCTAAGAAGCTAGCTGCGCAAACGCCTGGTTTCGCTGGCGCTGAGATTGCCAACGTCTGCAACGAGGCCGCTCTAATTGCCGCTCGCCGCGACAAAAAGATGGTAACCATGCAGGACTTCACCGATGCCGTAGACCGTGTGATTGGCGGCTTGGAGAAGAAAAACAAAATCATTAGCCCCGGTGAGAAGCGAATTGTTGCTTACCATGAAGCCGGTCACGCTATTGCTGGCTGGTTCTTGGAGCACGCCGATCCCTTGGTGAAGGTGAGCATTGTGCCCCGCGGCGTTGCGGCGCTGGGTTACGCTCAGTATTTGCCTCGCGAGCAGTTCCTATACAATACCGAGCAACTCATGGACGAAATGTGCATGACGCTGGGTGGACGTGCTGCTGAGGAACTAGTCTTTGGTAAGATTTCTACTGGTGCTCTGAGCGACTTGGAGCGCATTACCAAGGTAGCTTACAGCATCGTGACGATGTACGGCATGAATGCTAAGCTCGGTAACGTATCGTTCTACGACTCGAAAGGCCAGAATGAGTACGGCTTCACCAAGCCATATTCAGAAGCCACATCACAGATGATTGACGAAGAAGTTCGCTCTATCATCGAACAAGCGTATACCCGTACTAAGGAGCTGTTGACTGAGCGCCGGCACGAGTTGGAGGTAATTGCCAAGGAATTGCTAGAAAAGGAAATCTTATTGCAGGACGACTTAGAGCGTCTTGTTGGTAAGCGTCCCTTTGACAGCCAAACTACCTACCAAGCCCATATGGCTGGTACCGACCGCTCAGAAACGCTGAGTGAGCGGAAGCAAGAACACGCCGGTATTCCATTAGGTAGCGACCTTCCAGAGTTGAATCTGCCAGGCGTAGACAATGGCTCGGACTCTACCGGAGCTACTTCTGAGCCTAGTGGCTCGGCCGTAACGCCAGTATAGGTGTACTAAGCACTAAAAAGCAAAGCCCGTTTCCGATCCGGAAACGGGCTTTGCTTTTTAGTGCTGATGAAGTGTTGGATAGTATTGGTTATTCCGATTGTAGTCGATTTTGAAGGTAAGCACGAAAGGCAGGTAGGGATCTGCCCTTTACAAAGCCCTGCTGCGCAATGGCAGCTCGTATACTAGGAGTTAGCTCACCTAGCCATTGTTCAAACTCTGCTTCTGTCGGCTGAATAGAGGGAGGCCGCGAGGCAATAGACGAGATAGTAAGGCGCGTGTGGTTATTCATAATAAGTGGGTTTGCTAACCTGTTTTACCAAAAAGATGCCAAATCATTGTTTTTTGCTTTTCATATATGCTGGATAAATACAAAAATACTCTAGCGCTACAATAAGCCATTTTTGTTACTTAGTACGAGAAAGACTTGTTGTATGGTTAGTAGTAGCTATTGCAGGCTCAAAGAATAATACCGGGAAAAGTATTCCCATATTGAAATTATTAAAAATGGCAGTTGTAGTTTGGCTGTTCAACGGGCAATGTAGTGGCCCCGTAGAAACCCCGTATCTTTGTGCTCATGGCTGATACTTCCCGCGACATAATTCTACGCCGCATCCGCGAGTCGTTGCAGCAGTCGGCTCCGCAACCTACCCGGCCTGATTTCACTGCTCCATTGCATCCGCGTTCTGCCACTGCCGATGACTTAGCCGTGGCTTTTGCCCAGAGCTTTGTACGAGTAGGAGGTGTCTTTTTCTATTGCGATTCGGTAGAGCATTTCTACGATCAGCTATTTGCCTACAAGAAGGAGAAAGCCTTGGAACACCTGTACGTATGGGAGCCAGAGCTTAAGAAGCTGCTGCACGAAGGTGAAATAGTGTTTCAGGGAGACGAGACGGAGTTTGTAGCACACGCCGATGCGGGCCTTACTACCTGTGAGGCTTTGGTGGCTCGCACGGGTAGTGTGCTAGTGAGCGGTGCTACGGGTAGCGGCCGCCGCCTCAGTATCTATCCCGATCAGCACCTTATCTTAGCGCGCACGTCTCAGGTAGTGGCCGACATTGGCGACGCCTTGCAGATGATGCAGCAGAAGTACGGAGCAGACCGGCTGCCATCCATGATTTCTCTCACTACCGGGCCGAGCCGGACGGCCGATATTGAAAAGACACTGGTGCTTGGGGCGCATGGTCCCCGCAGTATTGTGTTGTTTTTGCTGGATGACGCGCCCGCCGCAACTACCTGATCTCGCCCTGCCGGCTGGCCGGAAGGTGTATTTCGCTTCTGATTTTCACTTGGGTGCCCCTGATGCCGCCCGCTCTAAAGAGCGGGAGCAACGTATTGTGCGCTGGCTAGATCAGGCCGCTCAAGATGCTGCGGCTATCTACCTGCTGGGCGACATCTTCGACTTTTGGTTTGAATACCGCCATGCCATTCCACGCGGCTTTATTCGGTTGCAGGGCAAGTTGGCTGAGCTTACCGATGCGGGGCTGCCAGTGACATTTTTCACCGGCAACCACGATATGTGGATGTTCGACTACTTTACCAAAGAGCTCAACATACCAATTCTGCGCAACCCTGTAAGCCAGCGGATTGGCGGGCACCAATTTCACATCGGGCACGGGGATGGCCTCGGTCCCGGCGACCACACGTACAAAGTACTTAAGCAGATTTTTGCCTCGCCAGTAGCTCAGTGGTTGTTTGCTAGGGTTCATCCTAACCTGGGTATTGGCATTGCTAACCGGTGGAGCCAGCGGAGCCGCCTGCAAAATGGCGCGGCCGATGAGCAGTATTTTGGAGAAGAAGAATGGCTGCTGACTTATTGCCGTGAAGTGCAGCGCGAGTTTGCGCACGAGTACTACGTATTTGGGCATCGTCACTTGCCGCTTGACGTAGAGGTAGTACCGGGCAGCCGCTACGTGAATTTGGGCGAATGGGTCAATTATTGCTCTTACGGCGTGTATGATGGCACCGAACTGGCCTTGCAGCATTTTGAAAAAGGACCACCCTCTGAGTACCACACCCACTAGCCGAAAGGGTGGGGTAGCCTTGCTCATGGTGCTCAGCGCATGCTGGGGGAGACTACCAGCTCAGGCCCAAACAACCGCACCTGCTGCTGGCTCAGTGGCACCGGCTGCCCAGTCGGCGCCACTTGCCACTGTTCCTGCCGATACGAAGAACCGAGTGGGCGTATGGCAGCTAGTACGCACTATTGCCTTGCCTACCCCTGGGCCGGCCTCACTTGATCGGCGCGGCAATGTGTACGTGACCGACGTCCGCAATACTCTGCACCAGTATGGCCCTGATGGGCAGGCACTCAATACCTATTCGCCGCCATTGCCAGGCCATACTGCCCAGGTAGAAGCTTGGAATACCACCAAAGTGCTCGTGTTTTACGACGACCGACAGGAAATCTTGCTCCTTGACCGGTTCATGGCTCCTATCACCAAACTTACCCTGCTCGACTACTTCGACGGTATAGTGCGGGTAGCCACATTAGCCCCCGACGACCGGTATTGGCTGCTCAACGAATCGGACCTGACTCTGCGCCAGTTGGATCTGGCTGCGGCTCGCTTCACGATTACTACCCCGTTGGATTTGCTGATTGGCCGGAGCCGACCCGACTTTCGGTTTCTGCGCGAGTATCAGAATAATATCTACTTGCTCGACCACAACAATGGCGTGTACGTATTCGATAACCTCGGCAACTATCGTAAAAAACTACCCTTTACTGGCTTAACCTCCCTAGGTTTTCGCGGCGACGAGCTGTATTACATTGCCCCCGATGGTATCCATTTTTTCCACCTCTACCACCTCACTGACCGCGTAGTGCCGCTACCTCCTGTAGCCACGCCACTACAGCAGATTTTGCTGGGCGAGCAGTACGCCTACCTACTGACAACTGCCGGCTTACAGGTGTACAAAATGTAGGGCAAATTAGTAGAAGTGCTGTTGCGTTTATGAGTGTAAGGTTGTGATTATCAAGTAGTAAAATATCGTTACTTTGCTTATTAGCACGCTGTGCTAGCGGCTTGTTGGTAACCTGCTGTGGAGCTGGGCGTTAAGAGAGAAGTGAGCTGCCTCACCTGTTTTCCTTCCACTCTATAAGACCTGTTACCGCTATGAAAGCACTCGTGTATCACGGGATGAAAGACGTGCGCGTCGATACCGTAGATGATCCGAAGATTGAAGACGCCCGCGACGCTATTATCCGCGTAACGAGTACTGCCATTTGTGGCTCCGACCTGCACATTTACAATGGTAGCATTCCGCAGCCCCGGCCCATGGTACTAGGGCACGAGTTTATGGGCATTGTGGAGGAAGTAGGAAAAGGGGTGGGAAGCAAGCTAAAGGTAGGCGACCGGGTAGTGGTGCCATTTCCCATTGCCTGCGGTACCTGCTACTTCTGCAACCACGACCTGCCAGGCCACTGCGAAAATTCTAACCCCGACCACTACGGCCCCGAAGGTGGCCTAATGACCGAAAAAGGAGGATCTCTGTTTGGCTATACTGATATTTACGGCGGTTACAACGGAGGGCAGGCCGAGTACGTGCGCGTACCCTACGCCGACTTCGGCCCCCGCGTAATTCCAGATAGCCTAACCGACGAGCAAGCCCTGTTTCTAACAGACATCTTTCCTACTGGCTATTCCGGTATCGATTGGGGCGAGGTAAAGGGCGGTGAAATTGTGGCCATTTTTGGCTCGGGCCCGGTAGGTATTATGGCGGCCAAATCAGCGTGGCTGCGCGGCGCAGCCCGCGTGGTGGTGGTAGATACCGTGCAGTACCGTCTCGATAAGGCGAAGGCTTCAGCCAATGTAGAGACTATTCTGTGGGAGGATGCCAAGTCCACGGTAGAACAAATTCGCGCTTTGAGTGGCGGCCGGGGTGCCGATGTGTGCGTAGAGTGCGTCGGCTTTGAACCCGACCGCGACTTGCTAGACCGCGCTAAGGCCGTTATTAACTTTGAGAAAGGCTCGCCCAAGGTATTAGAAGCTTGCATGAGCGCAGTGCGTCGCGGAGGAATCGTATCGGTGCTAGGCGTGTACAGCTCACCCTTCGACAACTTTCCCCTGCATCAGTTCTTCGACAAAGGTATTAAACTAGTAGGCGGCCAAGCCCCAGCCCAAAAGCACATCGACAAACTGCTGCAATATGTACTTGATGGGAAAGTGGTTCTGGATGATATCATCACCCACCGCTTGCCCTTGGCTGAGGCGGCTCATGGGTACGACATCTTCCGCAACAAGAAAGATAACTGCGTAAAAGTGGTGCTGAAGCCCTAGCCTCAGCTGACTCTATTACACACAAAAAAGCCAGCGCTATGCTGGCCTTTTTTGTGCCCCTTGATAGGCGGTGAATGAGCTGAATGAGCTGAGCCGCGGCGCTGGAGGAGTGAGGGTTTTATGCCTACATTTGAACAGAACGGTTCCGACCATTCGCCGCTCCTTTCTGCTCCTACCACAACCAAGTTTTCTATGTTTATTGCTGCTCGTGTCCGTTGGGGTTTGTATTGGCGTGCAGTCAGTTTTTTAGTTGGGCTTGCTACCTCTCATGCTACCTTAGGCCAGCAGCCGGCTACCCCGGCAGCGGTAGCTAAGCTAGCTCCCCAACTTCGCGCTACCTCAGCGGTTTCGGCCCTGCGAGTGCGGGTGACTGATATGGCGGCGTTTCGGGCGTGGCTATACCGCGAGTTGCCAGCGGCCAAGGTCCTTGCGGAGCCCCATCACTCGGGCTTGCTTCAAGTGCGTGGAGCTGCGCCTGCCGCATTGGCCCGCTGCCCTTGGGTAGCTTACGTGGATGTGGCTGCCCGTACGGCTCGGGAGGAGCGCCAACTCAACGGTGCCGATTTTACCTTGAATACCGTAGCGCCGGTGCACGCCCGCTACCCACAGCTCGCAGGACAAGGGCTTACCGCTTCTGTCAAGGAAAATCCGCTGGATATCAATGATATTGATTTCAAGGGGCGACTGGTGAATCCTGACCCGCAGGCTGTGCTTCTGTCTTCGCACTCCACCATTATGGCCACTATTATGGCGGGCGCTGGCAATTCGTCCCCCAACGGAAAAGGCGTAGCATGGCAGGCCCGTATAGCGCAATCCAGCTACGACAATCTGCTACCCGATGATGGGACGTTACTTGCTCGGCAGGGGGTATCAGTGCAAAACCATTCCTACGGCGTCGCTATTGAAAACTACTACGGCTTAGAAGCCCGTGCCTACGACCAGCAAACGCGGCAGTACCCGGGGCTGCTGCACGTCTTTTCCTCTGGCAACTCCGGCAATCAAGCCAGTACTGCTGGTCCGTACATGGGCTTAGCCAACGTAGCCAACCTGACTGGGCAGTTCAAAATGTCGAAGAACACGCTGAGTGTAGGCGCTACTGATGCTGTGGGCAATGTAGCTGCGCTGAGCTCACGTGGCCCCGCGTACGATGGGCGCGTAAAACCAGAGCTAGTAGCCTACGGCGACGGTGGCTCGTCCGAAGCTGCGGCGCTAGTGTCGGGTGTTGGCTTACTGGTGCAGCAGGCCTACCGTAATCAGCACAATGCCTTGCCCCCGGCTGCGCTGGTAAAAGCAGTGCTGCTCAATAGTGCCGATGATACGGGGCGCCCCGCCGTGGATTTTGTGTCGGGTTACGGACAGGTTGATGCGCTAGGGGCCGTGCAAACCGTAGTGGATGGTCGTTACCGGCAGGGGACCGTGGCGCAAGGCCAGGAGCAGCTTATTTCTCTTACGGTGCCCTCGGGTACGCACCGAGTGAAGGTGACCCTAACGTGGTCTGATCTAGAAGCCACTGAAAACGCGGCCCAGGCCCTCGTCAACGACTTAGATATTACATTGGTGCAGGCGGCTACCGGGCAGCGCTGGCTGCCGTGGGTGCTCAGCGCCTATCCCCACCTCGACTCACTGGCCTTGCCCGCGCGGAGGCGCCCCGACCACCTCAACAATACCGAGCAAATTACTATAGAAACTCCCACGCCTGGTCTCTACCAGTTGCGAGTGCGCGGGTACCAGGTGCAGCAGGCCCCCCAACCCTTTAGTGTAGCCTACGAGTTCGAGCAAGGGTTTCAGTGGACGCACCCTACCCAGGCGCGTAACCTGCGCGTAGCGGAGGCCACGCGGCTACGGTGGCACTGGCGCGGACCAGCCGCTGCCGGCCGCCTAGAATATAAAGCAGTAGGACAAACCACATGGAAAACCATTGCTGCTTCGGTTGATGTAGCTGCCCAAAATTACCTCTGGACTGCACCCGACACGACTGCACCAATGCAGGTTCGGATGCGCACGGGTATTGGTAGTATCGAGTCTGATACGTTTTTCGTGGCCCGGCCCCTCACGCTTGAAGTCGCCTACGCGTGTACGGATGAAACCCTGCTGAACTGGCGCCGAGTACCGGGGGCCACGCACTACCAAGTCTACGCACTCGGTGCCACTCATCTAGAACCCTTCCGCCTTCTCACCGACACCGCTATACTACTGACCGCCAGCGAAGCTAGGGCACGCTACTTTGCTGTGGCGCCTATCATAAGAGGTAAGGTAGGGGAGCGAGGCTCGTCCCCCAACGTAACGGATGCTACGTACGGCTGCTACATTCGCTCCTTTCTGTCGCGGCAGGTAGTGGCCGATACGGTGCAGTTTCAACTTGTATTAGGTACTACCTACCGGGTAAAAACCGTAGCCCTAGAGCGCCGCGACTCGGAGGGCGTATTTCGCACGGTACAAACGGCCGCGCCGGCTCTCTCCCTGGTGCTCACCGATCCTCACCCCGTCGTTGGCCGCGCCGAGTACCGCGCCCGCGTAGATGTAGACGTGCCTCGCACGTTATACAGCAGTGTAGAGGAAGCCTTTTTTGTGCCGCGCAACGAAGTGTTGGTATACCCAGTGCCGGTAGTAGCAGGCGAGCCGCTGACTCTAGTCGGGCCGAAAGATCAACCGTTGCGCGTGCGGGTATATGATGTACTAGGCCGTTTACGCAGCGAAGTCAGCACGGAAGGCACCGTTAACTCGGTGGTGCTGCCTGCCTTGGGTAAAGGCACCTTTCTTCTGCGGATTAGCGCTGGTGGGGGAGCCGAGATAACTCGCCGCATCCTCGTGCTGTAATCGGGTATTTCGTCTACTGAATTTATCTCCCTGCTCGCCTGTACTGGTACGAGCAGGGAGTTGTGAACGTGAGAGCCTAGTAAGCCAGAGCCCACTGGTTGGGCAACAACTGGTGCGTACTGCCTTGGTAGCTGGTAGCAGGACTATGCTACATTCACGAAGACTGCGTTACTAAAGTGGGTGAATATATGAATGCAAAAAGGCTCCTGGCGCATGCTAGGAGCCTTTTTTATAGGAGGATGAGCTCGTAAGCTACGTCCTTAGTACAGGTAATTCAGAGCCGTACGGTCGTTCGTGTTGAACGGACGGTTCTGACCACCACCGATGCAAGCCAGCATCCACGAGTTCGGATCGGGACCGGAAGGAGTACCGGGGATGAGGATGGCGCCCACAGTGCTAGCACCTTCGTTTACCGCCGAACCACCGCAGCTATACTGACGGCTCATGTAGTCGGTGTGACGGAAGCCAATGCAGTGACCAATTTCGTGCGCTAGCACCGAGGCAATAGTCGTAGTAGCGTAGTTGGTACCCAGCGCGCCAGAGTTTACTAGCACTTGGTTGTAAGGGTTACCGCCCGAAGGGAAGCCAGCAGAAGCCAAGTACGAAGAGCCAGCCGGCGCAGGGTTCAGCACAATGCTACCACCTGAAGTTACACGGGAAAAACGTAGTTGCAGACCTTCAGCGTTGTAGCGACGGATAGCCTCATCGGTAGCCGTAACGTAGGCCGAGGGCAGCGACGTAGACACGCGAATCGTGATGGTGCGGGGCAGACCCGTCACCAAGTTGGTGGTGCGGTATTGCTCGTCTTCCCCTACACGTACCATCTTATAGTCGGGCGTGCTAGCCAACATTTCGTCGGTTAGCATGATGTCGCCTTCTACCATGACACCGCCTGCAACTTTTTGTGCACCGGCGGCCGTAAAGCCGAGCGCTTTAATTTGGTTGACGGCCGTTTCGGAGACCTCATTTTTTACTTCAACATTGGCTTTTTCCTGGCACGACGACAGTGACAGGGCCGACACTGCAAGCATCGCAGCGGGTGCGAAGAGTTTTGAAATTTTCATGTGTTTTGGTTGTGGTGGATAAAAGAACGGGTAAAAGGTATGCTTTTATTAAGGAATTATCAAAATAAAGCGTGGTGAATTGCCATAATTCTATACATAGGTTATTCTGCTTGTTTAGTTTGTTAATAAGATGAATTTATGATGAAATATAACTTTTTAGTGTGGAAAGATTCTTAGATAGCTAAAGATGTTATAAGCCAACGAATGTCTTCTCACGTGTAAGAAGTTAAGGAGGCATTATTCCTTCAATTCGGAAGAATGATGGGCCGAGCCTCGGTCCGGCAAGGCCCCGCCTAAATCTGTATCTTTGTACAAGACCCTTTTTTTCGCGGAATCCTTTCTTCCGCTTTACCTATAGATCTTTCAAGCCGTGGCTTGCACATCCTGCTCCTCCGGCGGAGGCTGCTCAACTTCATCTACCAAGGGCTGCGGCTCAAAAGGTAGTTGCAGCAGTGGCTGTACCCGCCTCAACGTATTCGACTGGCTTCAGGACCTCGACCTGCCCAGTGACTTTAAAGAATTTGACATCGTCGAAATCCGCTTCAAAGGCGGCCGCAAAGACTTTTTTCGTAATACAAGCCGCCTACCCCTTATCACCGGCGACCCGGTAGCAGTAGAAGCTGCTGGCAATGGCTGGCATTTGGGGCACGTTTCCCTGAAGGGGGAGTTGGTGCGCCTGCAAATGAAAAAGAAAAAGGTGCCCTTAGACTCTAAGGATATCCGCAACATCATGCGAGTAGCCACCGAGCAAGACGTGGAGCGTTGGAACGCCGTGCGTGACCTGGAAACGGGTACCATGTTTAAGGCCCGCTCGGTGGTAGAAGAACTGCGTTTGAAGATGAAACTCTCCGACGTAGAATACCAAGCCGACCGTACCCGGGCTACGTTCTTCTACTCTGCCGACGACCGGGTGGACTTTCGCGACCTAATCAAACGCCTCGCCGACGAATTTCGGGTGCGCGTGGAGATGCGCCAGATTTCGCTCCGCCACGAGGCTGGTCGCTTGGGTGGCATTGGCTCGTGCGGGCGTGAGCTGTGCTGCTCCACGTGGCTTTCTGACTTTAAAAGCGTAAGCACTACCGCTGCCCGCTACCAGAATCTGAGCCTCAACCCCGCGAAGCTCTCGGGGCAATGCGGCCGTTTGAAGTGCTGCCTCAACTACGAGCTAGACACCTACCTCGACGCCCTCAAGGACATTCCTCAGGTGCAGCGCCCCTTGCTTACAGAGAAGGGCGACTACACCTTACAGAAGACCGACATCTTCAAGAAGAAAATGTGGTTTGCCGTGCGTGGCGACAACAACTGGGTAGTGCTCCCCACCGAGCGGGTGCGCGAGGTGCTAGAAATGAACAAGCGCGGCGAAAAGCCGGAGAGCCTGCTGCCGCCCGTACGCGAAGAGGAAAAGGCCCCCGAAGTAACCGCTATTGTGGAAGGCTCACTGGAACGCCTCGACGATAAAATCAAGGCATCCAAACGCAGCAAGCGTAAGAAGTCCAAGGAGAAGCCGGGTGCCGCTGCCGTAGCACCCGTAGCAACGGCTAAGCCGCCCCGCCCTGGTTCTCCCAAGCCTGCTCCTCTGGACGGTCCTGCGGACAGCGTATCGACTGCACCAGCCGGTGCTCCCGAAGGCCAACCAGAGGAAGCACGCCGTCCGCGTGGAGCGGCCGCTCGCCCCTTAAACCGGCGTGGTCGGGGTAGGGGAGATGGTAGTAAGCGTTCAGAAGGCCCGCGCACTGGCGAGGCACCAACGGGTGCCGAGCCGCGGCCTCCCCGCTCTACTGAGGGCCGTCCTCCGCGGGGCGCTACCCCTGGCCCCGGAACTGATAGCGCACCCTCTTCAAGTGCGGATGGAGGTGAGCGGCGCGGCCGCAACGCTACACGTCGTGGAGGGCGCCCGTTCCGTGCTGGTGGCGGAGAGGCAACTGGTGGTTCTACTCCTACACCCCCGGCCTCTTAGTTTATGCGAGCTATCCTTCGATTGCTGCCTCTAGCGTTGGTGGGCTTGCTCACGGCTTGCGACCCGAACCAGGTGTACGAAAAAAACACCGACCTCAAGTCGCCTGCCGGCGACCCGTATGTGTGGGCGGTGCAAGACAAGCCGACCTTCGAGTTCGAGATTCAGGACACAACGCAACGCTACGATGTGTACTTCAACGTGCGCAATGCCTCAGCCTACGAGTACTATAACTTGTACGTGAAGCACACCCTCCTGGGCCCCGATGGCAAGCCCATGTCCCGGCTGCTGCACCAGATGTTGCTGTTGGATCCGCAAACAGGGGAGCCTCGCGGCAATGGCACGGGTGATATTTACGACCACCAATTTCTGGCCCTGCCCAATCAGCGCTTTCCGTTGGCCGGGCAGTATAAAATCATGCTGGAGCAGTATATGCGCCAAGATCAGCTGCCCGGCATTATGGCAGTGGGAGTGCGCGTGGCTAAGCATTCGGCCGGAAAATAAGCCGGGCACCGCTTACCGCCTATAACAACGGGCGCCCGCTTACCGCAAGGGTAGGCGGGCGCCCGTTGTGTTTTGAGCAAAGCCAACGAGTAGCTAAGAAAATAAGGAAAGGAGGTCATTGAACCTCACACGGGAGGTTTCTGCGCAGCGGTTCTGGCGAGGGAGGTACTTAGATGCGCTCTACTTTTACAGCGTTCTGGCCCTTCTTGCCGTCAATAACATCAAACGATACCCGGTCATTCTCGCGGATTTCGTGAACCAGACCAGTTTGGTGCACGAAAATCTCTTGGCCATTCTCGTCCTGCACGATGAAGCCATAGCCTTTAGACTCGTTAAAAAATTTCACTTTGCCAGTTTTCATAGCTGGTAATAGATGTTGGGGGTGAAAGAATGCAGTAAAACTAATGGGTATTTTGAAACTGCGAAAACTAGCGAGGCGGCAAAAACACGTGGCTCAGCTGTGCGTATGCGTATCTAGACGCTACTAACCTCCCTACTCCATGCCCGAACAGCCCACTACCCCCAATCAGCTAGCCAGTTCTGCCGGTGACACGCCTTCATCTGCACCCCAGCAATCGGCTCCAGGAACTAGTGTTTCTCCCGAGCCATTGGCTACCTCAGAACCAAGCGCTGAGCAGGGTAGCGCAGCGTCACGGACCACCCCTAACTCGCAGCCTCCCGCTGCCGGGGGATTACCGCAGGAGTTGGAGGCCCCCGAGAATACTACTGGTCAGCAGGCCTTCGCCAACGACCCCAACCATGAGGAAAACGAAGTAGCTAGCCCCAGCCGCGGTGAGTTTGGCCGGCAGTCGGCGCAGGGTGTTACGCAGGGTGGCTATGGCAACGAACTGAGCCGCGGCGACGCCACCTACGCAGGAACTGTAGAGCGGCCCGCTGCTACTACTGGCTACATTGGCGAGCGGCGCCAGCAACCCGATGACTTCGTATCGGGTGAGAACGGTAGCTTCGGTACCCAGCCCGCGGGCGCGGAAGTGCCCAGTGGTTCGGCTGTGGGCGCTCAGTTTGCCAATGACAATGCAGCTCCCAAAGGCGTCGATTCCGGGTTTGCGGAAAACTATGGCACTTCTTCCTTGGGTGGAAGCCTCGCCGGCAATGCCCAGCCCGATAAAGCCCATCGCAACCAGGAAGAAGACTACACGCCAAACCACCCGGAGGGTGGCCCAGAGGGGCTACTCACCGGCGTCGCTCCTACCAATACTGACCAAGGCACTGGCGAGGCAGATGCCACGCCCACCACGGGCTCGCGCAGCGGCTACCAAGCAGCGGGTTCTCCTGACTCGCAGGGGGGCGCGCAAAAAGGCTTCGGCTCGAAGGGCGGCTCGTATAACGATGAGTACGATAGCCAGAACCCTAAGCAGGCCGACAGCTCACCATCTCGCGGCGACTACGACAAGCAAGACGCGGCCCCTAACTACGGCGGTGCCTCCGACGACCGAACGAACCAGGAGGATGCTCCCGATTATGGCGCCGCGCCACGCCGGGCCGCGGGCACTCCTGACAACTAGCCCCACCATATCAAAGAGCAGTCCGCAGAAAGAGCTTGAGGTATATAACCCAAGCCCTCTTTTTGCGGACTGCTTATTTACGCTTGGCTCGAAAGAGCTTGCCTTTCTCGTTGCTGAAAATGAAATCCTGGTTGTTGGTAAAAACCAGTGCCTCAGCTTGGCCTGAGGTGGGTACCGGCAAGCATTGTTTGAGACCATCGAAGAGACGTCGGCCAGGCAGGCGCTCAAATAAATAGACGTGCCCGTAGCCGAGCAGGGCTACTCGGCGCCCGTCCGGGCTGATATCGGCGGCTGTAATCCACGTGTTGATCTGAAGGCTATCGGCAAGGCGGGCGGTGTAGTTACCAGGTTGGGCAGGAAGTACATACTGCTTTACCCAGTGGCCTTCGCCGCGGTTTTTGGTGAACAGGTAAAGGCTATCTTGGTAGTAGTAGAAGGCCTCACAGTCGAAATTTCGGTAGGGCTTCTTCGGCGGGAAGTCGTGCTGATCGGGATACGTAAAGCTGATGGTATCTACCTGCGAGTAGTCAGGGCCGGCTAGGCGGTAGATGGCGAGGTTGCGGCGTTTATTCTGATTGTTGCCGAAGTCGCCGATGTACAGTCGTTTCTCGTCGTCCTGAGCCAAGTCTTCCCAGTCTACATTCATGAGCGGGGCCAGGTCTACGGTATGCAGTCGGTCGCCCTGCGGGGTTATTTTATACAGGCGGGCCGTGTTGCCCCCATCAGCGTGAGTCCACAGGTCGCCCTCCGCATCGGCTATTTCCAGCCCCGAGCTTTCCGCTACCTGCTTACGCTGGAGCTTTCCGGTGGTTGTAATCTCATACTGGTCAGCAACCAGGGCAAATTCGCCCCGCCCTTGGTCGGGGCTACAGCCGCAGATTACGGACTGCAAAAACACGAGAATCGGAAACAGCTTGTCCCGAAGTAAAAAAAGCATAGGCAGGAAAGTGAACGTACTCCAAGCTACCAACCTAGTCAATTGGTACAAATTGCCGGCTGGCATACCTGAACTACCACCAAATTTAATACGGTACTCGGGTTGAAAAGGCTATTAGAAGGAAAAGCAAAGGAGTATCTTGTTGGCTATCAATTAGCCCTCCTTTTTAGCAAAGAATGCGCATTGCCTTAGTTGCCCTAGCCCTGAGCGGAATGACAGCGGCTCGCGGGCTAGCCCAAACACCTATCCACTTGTCTGCTGATACACTGGCTTCGCTTAGTCAGCCAGCGCGTGTGCCCTTCCTGAAGCGGCCCGTCGTGTGGCGCACAGCCATTCCGGTGGTGTTTGTGGGGCTGGGCTACCTCAGCCGCAACGAGAATGTGCTGGATGAGATGAAGGAGGTAGTGCACGAAGAAACCCACGAGCACTTTCCGCATTTCCATACTTCCCTCGATAACTACTCGCGCCATGCACCCGTGTGGGCCGCCTACGGTTTGTACGCCCTAGGTATGCACGGGCAGCGGGGAGTAGTGCCATTCACGGCCATTTATGGCCTCTCGCATGCGCTGAGTTCGGGTGTCGTCAGTGGGCTGAAACATGTTGGGGGCACCCGCCGCCCCGATGATCCGGCCGATTTCAGCTCGTTTCCTTCGGCCCACACCGCCGAAGCTTTCATGACGGCTACCTTATTGTACGAGCAGTTTGGGCACACGCGGCCGTGGCTGGCGGCGGGAGGCTACACGGTAGCTGCCGCCACAGGAGCCATGCGCATGCTAAACAACCGACACTGGATAACGGATGTGGTAGCTGGCGCCAGCATCGGGTTTTTATCGGCCGAAACGGTGTGGCGCCTGTATCCGGCGGCGGCGCGCCTGCTTCCCGGCCATTTAGAAGAGAAGCTGTTGCTGATGCCCACCTACGTGCCGGGCGGCGCCGTAGGCTTTACGCTGGCAGTAAAGCCTCAGGAGCGGCCAGCTTATTCAAAGCGGAGATAGGGCTGGAGCTTTTCAAGGGTAGTAGCATCCAGAATCCGAATCTGGCGTAAGTCGGCGGCTTGCTTGAACGGGCCGTGCTGCTGGCGGAAGGCCACAATTACCCGGGCTAGCCGCTTGCCAATGTAAGGATGGCCCTGTAGTAGCTCGAAAGACGAGGTATTGATAGCCACCGCAGCGGGTGCATAGCTTGGCGCTACAAACGTGTACTTGCGGAGCTGTCTACCAGGTCGGGCGCGTCGCGCAAGCTGTAAATTTCACCTAGTTGATCTTCCTGTAGAAAGCCACCCAGGCGCTGCCGATATTCTACTACCCGCCGTGCGTAGCCACGCCCAATGCCGCGGATTTGCATGAGCTGCGTAGTGTCCGCCTGATTGAGGTCGAAGGCTGCCAGGTGAGCTGGCTTACGAGCCGGGCGGGCCGCACCCGTGGCCGGAAAGCCGGCCTTGTTGGACTCAGCAGTAGGGTAGCGATTAGCATACTGCCGGGCTTCACGCGGTGGCAGTTGGTCGGGGAGCTGAATGAAGGGGGCGAGACGGGTATACACAGAATCGGGCAAACCATAGGTTCGGCGGATTTGCTCCTTGGCCTTGAAGCCTCCTAGTACCTCACGGAAGCGTACGATTCGCTGGGCAACGTAATAGGGTAAGCCGCGCGCCTCCCAGTCGGTTGCTGTTAGTTGATTGGGGTCGAAGGGAGCTAGCGCGACCTGGGGTACGTGCGGCCGGGCGCTATAGCTACGCCTCGGGTAGCGACTAGCAAATGTAGGCCGCACCTGGCGCTGGGCTGCAAGCTCGGTGGCCCAGGCATTGAGTTGGGCTTGGTCGGCGGCAGGGTTGTACTCAGTAAGTCTGGGTCTTACCACGGCTGGCAGGAAAAGCCACATCACCAAAAGAACCAGCAGAATTACAAAGCCCGAGGTTTCGCGTCGAGAAAAACCAAAATAGCGGCGCAAGCTGCGCTGCAAGGGGGCTACCAAAGATTGCTTGCGAGGCGAAGTTACCGTAGCAGGTCGCGGCCGAGTAGGATTAGGAGCAGACACGGGAATAGCACGAATGTATACTAGCTAGAATGAGATGTTGAGTATAGGAGTAAATCGTGATAAATAAAAATATAGCAAGAAGGTAGTGAGCTCAGCAGCAGAGGTTACTACGCCCCACCTCCTAAGCTAAAAGCTGCACAAGTGCGTGTACAACCCTGCGCGAAACGGGCAAGACAAACAGTAGAATATGCTACTAGCTATCTGCTGTAAAAGGTACTGATTGAGGCTGCGGGCTACTTTCTGATTTTCACGTCTACCTCATATCGGTAGCGGGGTGGGCCGCCGAGGGGCACGGCAAAGAAGGGCAGGGCCACGTCGTACTGATCAGTGACGTAGAATACGAGGTCGTTGCTTGCTTTGGTAAGGGAGGTGATTTGCAGGTCCAGAGACAAACCGTGCTCCTTCTCACTGATGCGGTGCGTGCTGCTAGTCCACACGTTGTCGCCACTTACGGTAGCCGTATGCCCGTTTTTAGCCACGCTGAATACTTTCAGGCTCACGTCGCCATCTAAGTCAAAGTTACTTTGCTTGATGCTTACTACCCGGTCGTTGACAAAGGGGTAGAGATGGGTAATAGTTCGGCGCTGGGGCGAAAGGCGAAACGAGTATTCGTAGGTGAAGGCGTTGCCGCCCTCCACGGGTATATTCTCAGTAGGCGACGAGCTAAGGAAATAGCGGTACAAGTTGCCATCGTCGCCGGTTTTTCCTTGTACGATTACCTTGAACACGAAGCCATCAAAGTCGGGTACAAATTCACCCGTCAGCGGGTTCAGCGGCCCCAAGGTATACCACTGGTTATCATAGGTCTTTTCGGCCCCAAATGTCTTGGTGCTAAGCAAGGTGCCAGACCGGAACTGCCCCTTCGGATCGGTGCCGCGCGCATCGGGGCCGGAGTGGGTACCCGCGCCGCCGTAAAGGCTAAACTCAGTGGTCGTATTCCAGCCAAATTTAGCTTCGTCGTGCTGCCCACCGCAGTCGGGGTCGAACACCCGGATGTACACGGGCTGCCGGTTCTGCTTGGGTACGAGGAAAAAGAACGTTTCGGTGTGGTCATCGTCGCCCCAACTCGCGTCGGCCTTCGCGCCGAAGGTGACCAGAAAAGCAATGTTCTCGCCGGGGTTAGGTGCGGCCTGGGCGTGTGCGGTAGGTGTTGGGAGTAGCCCCCAGAGTAGCACCAGCAGGCCCCAGCCCCAGATGGTACGATGAAAAAGCGGCATTCGCAGAGTACGTGGTAGGGCGTAAAATCCGGTGAATTTAAGGATAAACCGAGTAGGGCTTTGCCGAAACCGCAAGGGGGGCGTATCATTACACCTACTTCTACTTTCGCCCCCGCCCGACGGTATCTGTTATGAGCCAACCTACCCGCCGCACCTCCGAGTTTCTGGATTCCCTTACCGCCGACTTACACGCTATTCGGGAGGTTGTGAATCAGCGCTTTCGTCCCCTCACCGACGACCAGCTGAACCGCGGACCAGGCCCCGGCAAGTGGAGCGTAGGGCAGTGCTTGGAACATCTCAACATTGTGGGAGGCCTTTACTTGCCTACTATTAGCCGCAAGATCAAAGCTGCCCAGCAACGCGGTAGTACCCCGGCTGAAACGGTAGTACACGGGTACATCGGCAAGAAAATGACCGACGCCATGCGCGTGCCTGCCAGCGAAAAACCCATGAAAACGCCCCAGCAGTACGCGCCCAGCGGTATGCGCCTACCCCGTACGGTGCTGGAAGTGTTTGGCCGCCAAGTAGACGAGTTGCTAAGTCTAATTGAGCAGACGCGCACTGTCAATGCCAACACCATCCGGATTCCGAACCCTATTATTCCGCTCTTGCTACCCCGCCTGACCGATGCGCTGGAACTGCTAGTAGAGCACATGAAGCGCCATATCGGGCAAGCGGAGCGCGTACTTGATACCCGGCAGCTTACCGGCGAGTAGCAAAGGCAAGAGGGCATACGCAAACCAAGGGGAGCCTTGCTTTACCCAAATCAAACCCAGAATTAAGGGCGTGTTTGGGTAGAACAAGGCTTTATTGTGCTGTGCAGGATAGCTAGAAGCCCTGGCAGGTGGAAAAATAAATTGGCTTGATGTGGAATTAAGCAGCTTTGTGCATCTGCGCTGTATCAGGTCACCCTCTTCCACCCGTTGTTCGGCTATGCGCCCCTTCCTGTTTAGCTTACTTGCCCTGCTCATGCTCTTTTTCTCCGGTTCATCCCAAACGGCCCCGCGCGGCGGTGGTGGTTCCAACCCAGCCGCGTGGAAGAAGATCGACCAGCTTCTGGCCAAAAGACAGACTACCTCGGCGGCCAAGCTACTTGAGCCTCTGTACCAGCAAGCCCGCCAGCGGCAAGATACCCCAGAGTATCTGCGGGCCTTGCTGTATAAACTGCGCCTATTAGAAGCAAGGGAGGAAGAGTCGGGAGAGAAGTCTATTGCCTTGGTAGAAGCCGACCTGAAAACTGCCAAGTTTCCAGCGCGGGCCGTTTTGCATAGCCTGTTGGCCCAACTCTACGCCATGTACTACGAAGAGCATCGCTACGCGCTCTACGACCGAACTACTACCGCCCACGCTGATTCGGCAGACCTTAATGGGGCCGATGTGCGCACCTGGGATGCAACTCGCCTGGGCAGTGCGGTGGTCCGGCACTACCGCGCCTCCTTGGCTGAAAATTCCCAGCGCCTGCAGCAGTTGGCCATACAGGAGCTAGGGTACGCTGTGCGCCTAGGAGATACCGAAGGCCAAATCCTGCGACCTACTCTCTATGACCTGCTAGCTCATCGCGCCATAGATGGCTTAGGAAACGACGAATACTACGTTACAACCCCAGCCCAGCAGTTTGAGCTACAGGACAAAGCCCTGTTTGGGGCCGCTGAGAACTTTGTGCGCCTGAAGCTGACTGCCCCTCTGGCTGATTCATTAAACGGGCAGTTCCACGCCCTGCAAGTGCTGCAACAGCTCACCGCTTTTCGGTTGCAGGACAAGAAAAACCTGGCTGCCTTGGCTGATGTAGAGCTTAAGCGCCTGCGCTTCGTGCAGCAGCACTCGGAGCTAGCTGGCAAAGAAGAATTGTACCGCACCGCCCTAGCTCGCACCGCCGAAACGTTCAAGAACCTGCCGAATGCCGCTGAGTTTCTTTTTGCCCAAGCCGAAAGCCTATCAGAGGAGCAACCAGCTAAAGCCCGTGAGCTAGCCCTGGAAGCTGAAAAGCGCTACCCCAAGTCGCGCGGAGCAGAAAGAGCCCTGGCGTTGCGCCGCCAACTAGAAGCGGTGGAGCTGTCCTTCACTACCGAGGAAGTAGTGCTGCCAAACCAGCCATGGTTGCTGAAGCTGCAAGTGCGCAATGCCGCTACCCTCTATGCTAAGGCCTACCGGGTGAGCAGCGCTCTGGTGTTGCGCCAACAGGAACGCCCCGAGTTCTACCAGAATCAGACAATTCAAAAACGCTATGCCCGTGCATTGGCGGCTACCCCCACCGCGGCCTGGAAGCTGACTGTGCCCGGCCCCGCTGATTACAAGAGCCATAGCGTGCAACAGGCCGGGCCGGCTCTACCGTTGGGCCATTACCTTATCGTGGTAAGTACGACAGCAGGAGCCCCGACGAAAGAGCGTGCTGGTGTTACTACCGCCTATGCTGAGTTGGGAGTAAGTGAGCTAAGCCAGGTCCGGCGCAGTGCTGCTACCCAGGAAGGGCCAGAGCTGCTAGTGTTGCACCGTCAGAGTGGGGAGGCGCTGGCAGGTGTGCAGGTGTTGCCTTTTATGCAGTACTATGATCAGAAAGCCCAGCACTATAAAAGCCGACGTGGTGCAGCTCTAGCTACCTCCGCAAAAGGGTTAGCGCAAATACCACTAGGGGTAGTATCTGGCGAAAACACGCTGCTTGAAACGGTGTTGCTTTCCAAAGGTGCCGATTCCTTACTGGTATCGGAGGGTGGCTATTATTTCCCACGCCGGGCACGCACGCAAGAAAAAGAACAGCCCCAGCGTCGCACGTTTCTGTACACTGACCGCGCCATCTACCGCCCTGGCCAAACGCTGTACTTTAAGGGCATCCTGACCGAAACGCTAGCTGACAAATCCCGCCTGCTGACCAAGCTGCCCGTAGTGCTGCGGCTAGAAGATGTGAATGGCCAAACGGTCCAAACCCTGTCGTTCACTACCTCTGATTTTGGGTCTTTTCACGGCTCTATGGTGCTGCCTACCGGGCTACTCAACGGCGAAATGAGCCTGCAAACCGAGTATGGTAATGTGAGCTTCGCCGTGGAGGACTACAAGCGCCCTACCTTCCAGGTAACGTTTGAGCCAGTGCAAGGCACGCCCGTGCTCGGGCAGGAAGTGACCTTGCGCGGCAAAGCCACCGCCTACGCCGGCCAGCCCATTGATGGGGCCACGGTAAACTACCGGGTAGTGCGCCGTACCCTGTGGCCTATGTTTGGCCGCGGCGTTGGCGGAGGCCGGCCCGAAATGGAAATCCTGAACGGCACGGCTCAAACCGATTCGGTAGGCGGTTTTACGGTAAAGTTTACGGCAAAAGGAGAGGAAACCCCCGCCCGCAACAAGCGCGGCCCCTGGCAGCCTGGCTACGTGTTCGAGGTGACGGCTGATGTAACCGACGCCGCCGGCGAAACGCGCACCGGTGAGCAGCGCGTGAGCCTGGGTATCGATGCTTTGACGCTGCGCCTGGAAATGCCCGAACTATTGAACCGCGAAAAGCTCCCAACTCTGCGCTTGCTCAGTACAAATGCAACTGGCGAGGCACTGCCGGCAAAAGGCACGCTCCGGCTTTACCGCCTCACGCCTCCTAGCCGCGCCCTGCGACCCCGTGCCTGGGAGCAGCCTGAACGTGAAGCCCTGAGCTTGGAAGAATTCAAGCGACTGTTTCCGCTGGATGCCTACACCAAGGAAGACAACGACAGTACCTGGGCCCGAACCCTCGTGCTTACGCAGGAGTTCGATACCGAAAAGTCGCCGCTCCTGCCGGGGCTAGCTGCCCCGCTGGCTCAGCAGGCTCCCGGCCGCTACGTGCTCGAAGCCACGGCTACCGTACCGGCCAACGCTCAGCCTGCCAAAACGGAACAGCGGTTCACCCTGTACTCTCCCTCTGTTACTACACTGCCGGTTCCTACCCCTGATTGGTTTGTAAGCCTCCAGGATAGTGTAGTGCCGGGCCAGCCCGCTCGGTTCCTGGTAGGTAGCTCCGAAGCCGGGGCACGCATCCTGCTGGAAGCCGAAGCCAAAGGCGAAACCATCCGCCACGAATGGCTGACGCTAGCCGCTGGAGAACAGCGCCTCATAGAAATTCCAGTATCTGCCACCCTGGGCGAAACGCAGCTGTACGTGCATACCACGCAGGTGCGCGACAACCGCCTGTATACCCATACGGCCCCGGTGCAAGTGGCTACCCCGCCCGCGCCGCTAGTCATCAGCATTGCCACCTTCCGCGACAAGCTCCAGCCCGGCCAGAAGGAAACCTGGCGCGTCACCATTCACCAAACCGGCGGCAAACCTGCCCAAGCAGAGCTGCTCGCCTCGCTCTACGATAAATCACTGGATACCTTCCGGCCTCATGCATTTATGGAGCTGGAGTTTCCGAAGTCGTACTACCAGCCCGCTCTGGCTTGGCAAGGCCAGTTTGGTACAGCATATTCGGATGAGCTATCTAGCAGCCCGGTATCCGATGGTTACGAGCGTGACCTTGAGTATCCTCGGATTAATATGTGGGGCTTTAACGGCGAGGATAATGACTATTTCGCAAGAAATAAGAAACGAAGAGTTGTTGCCACGCAAACAATAAAAGGTAATACTTCCGCTGATTTAGCAGGTCTGGAGGACGCAACGGGTGCCGTTGCAGATCAAGAAGAACTAAAGGATAAATCAACACGACCACAGCGCATGGCTATGATGCGTATGGTCCCGCCGCCGCCACCGCCACCTAGCGCACCTCCAGCGCCTGGGAAGTCAAATGAGATTCCAGATGAAGAAGAACTGCGCGATAAAGTTGATCCTAGCCTAGCTGCTGTTCAGGCCAGGAAGGACTTCCGCGAAACGGCTTTCTGGATGCCTGAGCTGCGCACCAATGCCCAGGGTGAAACCGTGCTGGAGTTCCAAATGCCCGAAGCCGTGACACGCTGGCAGCTGCTAGCCCTCGCCCATGATCAGCAGTTGCACACCGGCCTGCTGCGCCGGGAACTGGTGACGCAAAAGCAACTGCAGGTAACGCCTAACGCCCCGCGCTTCTTCCGAGAAGGCGACCGGCTACGCTTCACTGCCAAGCTCAGCAACCTCACCGACCAGCCCCTGCAAGGCACTGCTCAACTGTTCTTCTTTGATGCCCGCACCCAGCAGCCCCTGGAAAGCCGCCTGCTGAAAAGTGCTGCAACCCTCAAGTTCGACGTAAAAGCCAACCAAAGCAGTGCCCTCGGCTGGGACCTTGCCCTGCCAGAAACCGCCGAAGGACAAGTGCCCTTGGAAGCTATTACCTACCGCGTAGTGGCTCAAACAGCTGCACCCAAAAAGGCCAAGCGCAAAGCCCAGCAGCAAGCCGAAGTCTTTTCCGATGGGGAGGAGAATACCCTGCCCGTACTACCCAACCGTCTGCTCATCACGGAAAGCCTGCCGCTACCTATCGTGGGGCCGGCAACGCGGGAGTTTGAGCTGAAAAAGCTGACGAGTACTACCTCGCCCACGCGCCGCAACTACTCGCTCACGCTGGAAATGACCCAGAACCCGGCCTGGTATGCCGTGCAGGCGCTGCCCTACCTTATGGAGTACCCCTACGAGTGCTCCGAGCAGGTATTCAGCCGCCTCTACGCTAACTTGTTGGCCGCTAAAATTCTGCAGAGCACCCCGCGTTTCCGGACCATGCTGGAAGAGTGGAAGCGCGCCGCCCAGGCCGGCGACAAAGTAGCCCTAACCAGCAAGCTAGAGCAAAACCAGGAGCTGAAAAACCTGCTGCTCCAGGAAACGCCCTGGGTGCGCGATGCCCAATCAGAAACGGAGCGGATGCGCCGCCTCACCGAGCTGTTTGATGAGCCCCGCCTAAAGGCCGAAACGGCCCGGGCCCTCACCAAGCTAGCCAAAATGCAGCAGCCGAACGGAGCCTTCCCCTGGTTTGAGCGCATGCCCGACGATCAGTATATCACCCAGTTGATCGTGGCTGGATTTGGCAAGCTCCGAAAGCTAGGCGCCTTCGATGCAACCCAGGATGAGCAGGCTCGCCAGATTCTGCAACGCGCCCTTGCCTACCTTGATGCCGGGTTGCAACGCGACTATGCTACTCTGCAAAAGCAACCGAGAGTCGATCTGAAGAAACAACACCTGGCAGACTTGCACATTCAGGCTCTGTACGCCCGCAGCTTCTGGCCAAGCCAGCCAGTGGCTAAGGGCGCACAATCGGCGCTAGCCTACTACCAGCAGCAAGCCGCTACCTACTGGAAAGACCAAACCCGCTACCTCCAGGCCCAGATTGCGCTAGCCCTGCACCGCGAGAAAACCCAGCCCGCCGCTATCAAAGACATCCTCACGGCCCTAGGCGAGAATGCCCTGCACAGCGACGAGCTAGGCATGTACTGGAAGGAAGTGCGCGGTGGCTACTACTGGCGCGAAGCACCTACCGAAACCCAGGCTACCCTCATCGAAGCCTTCGACGAAGTGCGGAATGACCAGAAGGCAGTAGATGAAATGAAGCTCTGGCTGCTCAAGCAGAAGCAAACCCAAAATTGGGAAAGCACCCGCGCTACCGCCGATGCCTGCTACGCCCTGCTGCTGCGCGGCTCCGACTGGCTCCAGCCCGTGCAGCCAATTCAGGTAACCGTAGGAGGGGAGGCCGTTAAGCCAACTACCCAGCAGGCCGGCACCGGCTACTTCAAAACCACCTTCCCCAACGCTAGCATCAAGCCAACCCAAGGCAAGGTTACCGTAAAGAAAACGGACGCCGGCGTGGCCTGGGGCGCCCTCTACTGGCAGTACTTCGAGCAACTGGATAAAATTACGCCCGCCGCTACCCCCTTGCAGCTGGAGCGCCAGCTCTACCGTGAGCAGCGCACCACGGGCGGCCCCACGCTGGAGCGCCTCACCGCTGCTACCCCCTTGCGGGTGGGCGACGTGCTGGTAGTGCGCCTAGTACTACGCTCCGACCGAGACCTGGAATATGTGCACCTTAAGGACCAGCGCGCTGCCGGCCTAGAACTCATCGGCCAAACCTCTGGCTACCGCTACCAAGGTGGATTGGGGTACTATGAGAGCCCTCGCGATGCTGCTACCAACTTTTTCATGAGCTACTTCCCCAAGGGCACGCACACCTTTGAGTACCGTTTGCGGGCTGCGCAGGCGGGCAACTTCTCGGGCGGCCTTTCACAACTGCAGTGCTTGTATGCTCCGGAGTTTACAACCCATTCGGCCGGTACGCGGGTGCAGATAGCAGCGCTACCGTAGTAAGCCATGCGAGGAAACGCACCTACTGCAAGCGGACTGATAGCATTCGGAAGCAGATAGGATTAAGGGAATGAGTAGCGGTATTCTGCTGATACAGTGTCAGATTTGGCCCTCAGCTCGAAAAGTTTTTTTGCCGCCGAAAACGCCGTGTGCAGGGCTGAATACCCGTTCTCACCGGTCAGAAAGCAGCCGGGGGTTGAGTCTGATAAAGTTGGGGCGTAGCTTTGCAGCCCCTTTGTCCTTCAGAATGACGATGATGCAGAAGTTATATGTGTTGCTGGTAAGCTGCCTACTGTTGGGTAGCGCTCCGGCAGTGGCGCAAGGAGACAAACACGGACCTAGCGCGAAGACTACGCCCACGGCCCTACCCGGCGA
Source organism: Hymenobacter sp. AT01-02 (assembly GCF_000961955.2). Classification (NCBI taxonomy): domain Bacteria; kingdom Pseudomonadati; phylum Bacteroidota; class Cytophagia; order Cytophagales; family Hymenobacteraceae; genus Hymenobacter; species Hymenobacter sp. AT01-02. Next base: position 91,310 of record NZ_JZIR02000025.1, on the reverse strand, counting down.
AGAGAAGCTATCGGCGCAGGAGCGGGCCGAGCGGGACTTTCTTATGCCCGTTCGCCGTAAGCAGGCCGCCACATTGCGCGCCACGGCCCGTGAGGAAATAGCTAGCCAGCCTGCTATTGAAGTAACCGCCCGCAACTTAGAAGGAGCCGATGCTGCTAAGCCAGTAGTGGAGGGCCTAGAAGCCAATGCTGCTACAGCCACCGTGCGCCACCATACGAGCTACCGGCGCCACAGTTCATCCCGCCGTCGGTCGCGTAAGCACGCAGCTACTAGCCGTAAGAAGTCAACCGCTAAGAAAAAGAAGACAACCCGCCGCCATCGGCGCTAGAAGTCTAGAAATAGTAAACGCCACGGGCGGACCATATTGGCCCGCCCGTGGCGTTTGTAGTAATACCAAGTACACTTGGCCCAGCCGCATAGGCAGCTGTACGCAGCGCAGTTAGTGTTCCTAGGAAAATTAGGCGTCTTGGGGCATCAGGCGCACCACGAGTCCATCAATGCGGGGCGTGAGCCGAATCTGGCAGGACAGGCGGCTACCCTGGGTCATTACGGGTAAGCTTTCCAGCATGGCTAACTCATCGTCGCTAGGTTCGGGTAGTTCGGGGCCCGCCAGCACCTCTACGTGGCAGGTGCCACACAGGGCCATACCGCCGCAGGTTGCCTGAATATCGTAGCCATCGGCTTTCATGATTTCCATCATGCTCAGGCCCATGTCGGTGGGGGCCACAATCTCGCGCCGTTGGCCGGGCGCTTCCTCTACGTATACGCGTACTTCTTCAGTCATTATGCTAGGCAGTTACTAGTTGCCCCATACAGGCTGATCCTACCCACTTGTCGCCGGTAGAATCAGCCTGTACGGGGCTCCTATTATAGGGTAGGCACTCCGTTCACCGTGGTGTACTTGAGCACGTACTTTTTATCGGGATAAATGTACTTGTAGGCGCCCTGGCACATGAGGGCTGCCTCATGGAAGCCACACAAGATTAGCTTCAGCTTGCCAGGATACGTGTTGATGTCGCCGATGGCGTAGATGCCGGGCTCGGAAGTAGAGTAGTCCACCGTATTCACTTTCACGGCGTCGTTCTCAATTTCCAGTCCCCACTCGCCGATAGGACCGAGCTTAGGCGTGAGGCCGAACAGCGGAATAAACGAATCGACTTCTACTTGGTTTGCAGTACCATCGTTGGCAGTGATGGTGACAGCGTTGAGCTGCCCGTTGCCGTGCACGTGGGTCACGTTGCTGCTCAGCACCAAGTTCACTTTGCCCGCCTCGTGCAGGTCCTTCACTTTCTCCGCCGAGTCGGCGGCGCCGCGGAAGGTAGTACCACGGTGCACCAGGGTTACTTCCTTCGCCACTTCGGCCAAGAAGATAGTCCAATCGAGAGCCGAGTCGCCACCACCGGCAATGACGAGGCGCTGGTCGCGGAAGGTTTCGGGGTCGCGCACCATATAGTACACACCCTTACCCGATTCAAACGACTCAAGGCTTTCGATGGCAGGCTTGCGGGGCTCAAACGACCCCAGGCCGCCGGCAATAGCAATAGCCTTGCACAGGATTTCGGTGCCGTCGATGGTCGTTACACGGAAAGAACCGTCTTCTAGCTTCTGGTAACCTTCTACTCGTTCGCCCAGCGTGAAGGTGGGGTGGAAGGGCTCAATCTGACGCATGAGGTTGCGTACCAGGTCGCCGGCCAACACTTCCGGGTAGCCCGGAATGTCGTAGATAGGCTTCTTGGGATAGATTTCAGAAAGCTGCCCACCTACTTGGGGTAGGGCGTCAACTACGTGGCAGCGCAATTTGAGCAGGCCAGCTTCGAATACAGCGAACAGGCCTACTGGGCCGGCCCCGATAATGCAGATATCGGTGGAAATAGAATTCATCAGCGAAAAGTGAAAACAGACAAACAGCGGCAAGGGCCTACTGACATAACAGCCCGGCCCCTGAAACGTTGGACCCGGTCTTACTTGCGGGCGCAAAGATAGGCACGCAACGCTAGCCAGCCCACCCTACTCCGCACGGGCGGGTCACTAGCAAGCCGCAGCGATGTACGGACGAGAATAAGAAGCCAAAAATTGCTCGGCTGCCGCGCGCTCCGCAAAACGGTACACGGGCAGAAACTGCAACTGATTGAGCAGCTTACTAAGCTGGCCCATGTTATGGTTGGTGGGTAATACCTCGGCAATGACCCCTACTCCGGCCTGCCGGAACAGTTGGCGCAGCCGCAAATACAACGGCACCAGTTGCAAATTGGGACCTAACGTATTGGTAACGTCGAGCAGCATAGTAAAGCCCGGCTCTACTTGGGCCAATACCCGTTGCCAGTCGGGTAGGAAGTGCGGCATGTGGTGCACTAAGGTTTGTACCTCTAAGCGCTCATAAACAATGTGGTTGTGCACGCGGTCAAGGTAAATTCGATACTCAGGCCGATAGGCAAGAAGTTGCATGGATGATGGTGTGCAATAGGATAGCAGAAGGTGGGGCGTGATAAGTAAACAGTACGGTTTAGGAAAAAAGTCCCTGCTTGAGATTCAGAAGTCTCTGGTTGGGAGGGCACAGCCTGCCCTTGGCACAGTTCATCTACTGTTAAGCTTGGGCGCCATGTTCGGTGCCGCCACCGCGCGGTCGCGCGTCGTCATGTAGGTTGGCTCATTGCGACGACAGAAGGTGGGCTAATGAGAACGGGAGCGTATCTTCGTAGGCCACTACTGGGTAGCAACCGTGGAGCCGGACGTACAGCGGAAGATCATACACCTCGACATGGATGCCTTTTATGCCTCCGTAGAACAGCGCGACCATCCTGCGTTGCGGGGGCGGCCCGTGGCCGTGGGAGGGTCGCGGCAGCGCGGCGTGGTAGCGGCAGCTAGCTATGAAGCCCGGCAATTTGGAGTGCGCTCGGCAATGGCCGCTACGGTAGCGCTGCGCAAGTGCCCGGACCTGGTTTTTGTGAAGCCACGCTTTGAGGTGTATAAGGCAGTGTCGCGGCAGATCCGGGCCATCTTTGCCGAGCATACGCCCCTGATCGAGCCTGTCTCATTGGATGAGGCTTACCTCGACGTGACCACTAATCTGAAGCAGATTGCTACGGCTACTCAAATTGCTGAGGAAATCCGGTCAGCTATTTTCAACCAAACCCAGCTCACGGCTTCCGCCGGTATTTCCTACAATAAGTTCTTAGCTAAACTAGCTTCCGACTACCGCAAGCCCAACGGGCAGTTTGTGATTAAGCCTCACCAAGGGCTAGAGTTTGTGGCGGGGCTTGCTGTAGGCCAGTTTCACGGCATTGGGCACGTGACGGCAGCTAAGATGAACCAGCTCGGTATTTTCACCGGGCTCGATTTGCGCCACCAAACGGAAGCGTTCCTGCGTCAGCACTTTGGCAAGGCCGGCGGCTACTACTACGCCATTGCCCGAGCCCAGGACCACCGCCCCGTGGTGGCCGATCGGGTACGGAAATCCTTAGGGTCGGAAACTACGTTTGACCGGGACTTGCTAACCCTGGCTGAAGTTGCCACCGCCTTGGTGCCCATTGCTACATCGGTGTGGGAGGCTAGCCAACGGACGCGGGTGCAAGGCCGCACCGTTACGCTGAAGGTGAAATACGGCGACTTCCAACAGATTACGCGCAGCCGAACAGGGTGGGCCTACATTCATACGCAAGAGATGTTGCTGCAAGTCTGCCAAGAGTTGGTAGCCTCTTTAGAGCCGCTGGAGAAAGGAGTGCGGCTGTTGGGCGTAGCCATTTCCAACCTAGATACCGGGGAGGAAAAGGTAGGTCAGCAGCTAGTTCTAGGCTTCTGAAGCAAGACAAACAATCGGCTAGGCACCCAGCCGGCTGCTTCGCTTGCGGCGGCGGGTGCTGGGCTTCTTCCGGCGCTTGCGAGCGGGCCGTTGTTGCCGTTCGGCTTTGCGCATGGCCCGGTCGAGTAAGCGCTGGGGTAGGCGGTTTGTGAGTCGCTCCCGCACGTAGGCGGCCAGGCGGGAAAGCGGCACGGCGTGGGCCTGACGCAGGAACTGTAGCACTTCCCGCCGCCGCAGGCTGCTTAGCCCCACCAAACCATTCGCCGTTAGAAACTCCTTGATTTCGTCGAGCCGCAGCAAGCTTGCCACCGCGGCCCGGTCGACGGTAGCATTGTACTGGGCCGGGCGGTGCGGGTGAAGGCCTTGCTCCGAGGCAACGAGTACGCCCACCCATTCGGTACTAGCTCTAGCAGGCGCGGCACGTGTTTTTCCGTCACCACGAAGGTTACAAAATCGTAGGCCCCACCATAGCAGCGCAGTTGGTTTTCTACCCGCTGTAGAGTGTCGCCGTCGCCCTTTACTTCGTAGCCATGCATGAAGGCTGGCGTGATGTGCACTACATCGGCGCGGGTAGTTCCGGTAGGCAACTCATCCACGTACACGCCTTCCGTTAGCAGCGGATACAACAAGGCACGGATAGCAGGATCATTCATCAGACCCCGAAGATACTGCACAGTCTAGCTGCACCCTAGTACTTCGTTTGTGTAAGCTATAATTAGTTGATAAATAGACACTTGATTCAGGATGGAAAGCTCCTATTCCTACCCTTCTAACCTGCGGTAAGGCACCAGCCTGCTGTCCCAGATGGAGAAACTCAGTATAAATACCCACAGGAAATCCGTTTTCTTACTGATCGAACCGTAAGCTCAACAAGTAGTTTTGCTAGCAGGATACTACTAAGTGTACTTTCTCAAGTGTCAGAGGCTGAATCACAACTGGTTATCGAGATAGAGACTTGCCGTGAGGGAGCTGGTATTCAGCTGCGGGGATGCTGCGCGGGGCCTACCGAAGCCGAGGAGTTAAAGCGTAGTATCCGGCAGGCTGTTGCCACGCAAGTTCCCATTCTGTGGGTCAACTGTTTTCTGCTAGAATCACTGTCGTGGCACGGGCAACGGGCAATTCTGGAAGTGCAAAATGAGGCGCGTCGGGCCCGAATACGGTTGTATTGGTGTGGTTTCTCTGCTGCCGTGCTTGAGCAAATGGGGCGCACCGGCCTGCAGCTATTGCTGCATACGTTGCCCGCGTCAAGCTATCCAAGCAACAACTTGTGGGCCTAAGCTGTCGGGGCCTTGGCGATGAGCAGTAAGGGCACGGGTACTAGCAGATATGTTGCGTTTGTAAGTATCTTGGCAAAGGCTCAGCTTGGATGGATATAGCTAAGCCACGGGACTATAGCAAAACGAACTAGTGGAAGACAACCTGCGGGGCCACGTAGCAAGCGAGAACTACTCGCTTCCCCGACCTTATGAACCAAGCTCCTCGCACCGAGGTAGTAAGCGAGATAGGCTAAGCGGCACTATCGTCTCGACGGCGACCAAGCTGCTTCCTCTGTTGGAACTGATTGAAAGGATAAAGCCCCACGTAGCCAACGACTCTGTTTTTAGCTCCCGGCGCGACAAGATTCGGGCGCAGTTAGCTATTGTGCAGGCGCAGTTGCACTCCGACCAGCCAAAGCGCCAAGCCATCAGCCACGCCTTTATGCTCATGGCGGAGTTTGTGCAGGAAGAGTCCAAGGAAGTAAGCCGGGACGAGGTAAAGGAATCAGCCAAGCGTTTTGTGCTGGCCACTCTCAAGAACGCGCCGTCTATTATTAGTGCCGCTCACCAGTCGGGCCTACTTTCATAGTGAACTAAATCGACTCAACGGATATTTTCGTAAGTCTATCTCGCGCCTGCAAGGCCAAAAGGAGAGGCTAGTGGTTTATGTGTAAGCCATTGGGCTACGTGGTTCTGCTCTCTTTATCCTACCCTCTTTACTACCGCGCATACAATGAAATCCCTCAAAGCGACCGGGCATGATTTTGCAGACTCGGCCTTTCAACTCACCGTATTGCGCCGGGAGGTAGCCGATACGCTGCATCTGCCGCTGTTTCACGAGAAGATGTCTACGGCGGGCTTGTTTCCCCTGGCGCCGCTGGAGCCCACTGTGCTGCAAATCAACGTGGGTAAAATGTGCAACCAGGTATGCCGCCATTGCCACGTAGATGCTGGTCCGGACCGGAAGGAAATCATGACCCGCGAAACTATGCAGCTATGCCTGAACGCGCTGGCTCAAACGTCGATTGGAACCGTGGACCTAACGGGCGGAGCTCCGGAGATGAACCCCGATTTCCGCTGGTTTGTAGAGCAAATACACCAGCTGGGGCGCCATATCATTGTGCGCTGCAACCTAACCATCATTGTAGCCAACAAGAAATACTACGACCTGCCCGAATTCTTCCGTCGGCATGGGGTAGAAGTGGTTAGCTCGTTACCCTTCTACAATGCCAAAACCACCGACCGGCAGCGGGGAGATGGAGTATTTGAGGACTCGGTACAGGCCTTGAAGATGCTAAACGCCGTGGGCTACGGCCAAGAAGGCACGGGCTTGCGCCTGAACTTGGTGTATAACCCGAACGGAGCCTTCCTGCCGGGCTCACAGAAGGGCTTGCAAGACCAGTTTAAGCGGGCTCTACACAAGGATTTTGGTATTGTTTTCAATGAACTCTACGCCATTACCAACATCCCCGTGAGCCGTTACCTCGACTACCTTATCGAATCGGGGAACTACGCGGGCTACATGGAAAAGCTGGTGACGGCTTTCAATCCGGCGGCGGCTGAAGGAGTAATGTGCCGCAATACAATATCGGTGAGCTGGGAAGGCGGCCTCTACGACTGCGACTTCAACCAGATGCTAGACTTGCACGTGGCTAGTCCCGTACGGCACATTCGCGACTTCAACCTAGCTACCCTCAACCAACGAAAAGTGGTGCTCAATCAGCACTGCTACGGGTGCACGGCGGGTAGCGGTTCCAGTTGCGGTGGTACTACTGCTTAGCTTTAAATTTTGAATAGAGTAGCACGGCTGGGGCGCTAGGGGAAACCTATAGCGCCCCAGCATCTTTAAGAAGGCAATAGAAAATAAAAAAGCCTCCTCGCAAGGTGCGGGGAGGCTTTTTGTGGTCACGTAGGGAGTCGAACCCCAAACCTTCTGATTCGTAGTCAGATGCTCTATCCAATTGAGCTACGCAACCATTTTGTTACCGTGTGCGGAGCGTTTCTCCGTTTTGGTTGTGCAAAGATAGCAGCATAATTTCTGCTCTTGCAAGCCCCGAGAACTATTTACTGCCTGTTTTTTCTTGAAAAAAACGCAAGAGGCTGAATTTCAGCTAAATTTTTTCTTCCTCTTGGATGCCCCGACGCAATGCTCGCTTCATAGCTCGTGTAAAAAGGAAGTATAATCCGAACATGGATACTGCTACCAGCACCACCACGAGTACTTTGCCGGCAGTGCCAGTGTCGGGGTCTTGAATGAGGGCGAGCACATCTTGCGCTTTTGTGCCCAGCCAGTAAAAAAACAATGTGCGCGGCAGCATACCTACTACCGAGGCGGTGAGAAACTGCCGCCTCGGCACGCCCACTACGGCTAGGATAAACGTGATGAGGGCGAAAGGCAATACCGGCGAAAGGCGCGTGAGCAAAACTAGGCGCCAACTGTCGCCGCGTAGCTCGTGCATCACGGCGTGAGCCTTAGGGAAGCGCTCCAGGAGCCGAATAAGTTTGCCTTGGTCGAGGGATGTTGCGAGCATGTGACCAAACAGGGCGGCCAGGATATAGGTAAGCAGCATGCCAGGAAAACCGGCCCAATCGAAGAAAAAGGCAGTGACCAGTACCACCACGGTCGTATGCGTCAGCGAAAACGTCATGGTGAAGGCCACCACTGCGAAGTACAGCAGCATTTGGGGCAGCGTGGGATTTTCCAGCCAGCTTGCGTTTTCGTGTAATCCCCACGCGAGCAAACTGTCGCCGGCTAGGGGCAGCAGCGTGAGGAGCAGTAAGGAAACTAGGGTGGAAGTGTTCTGATGAAACAGCTCTTTGAGAAACGCCATACGCAGCAAACAAACGGGCCGGCCTTCTATGGCCGGCCCGAAGGTAGAACGTAAAAGCAGCCCAGAAGGCTACGCTTCCGGCTCGGGGTCGGGGGAGGGGCCACCCACTATAGCCGGCTCCTCCGTAGTCTTGACTCCAAAAAAGCGGCGCACGGCCGTCCAGGCGGCCGCACCGAGAGCAAGGAGAATCTTCCAGAATTTGAGGATGAGCGCAAAGAAGCCCACCTTCGCCAGTACCTTCCCCGCAATCAAGCCGCCAATGCCATAGGCCGCCACGTCGTCTAGCTTTGGGTCGAAGTCGGCATATTGCAAGCCTTTGCTAAAGCTCACGCTTTTGATAACCGCCGGAATGGTAGTGCGCACCTCGGCCAGTTGGCCTACCGAGCCCACGGCATTGAGGTTGAGCACGCCTTTGCGGCCCAACAGGCGCACGTTGTAGTTGAGCGTGTTTTCGGGTGAATTGCCAAACTTAAGTTCCTTGGCCCAGTGAAGCACGTTTAGGTTTTTGTCGTAGTAGGGCTTGGCAGCCCATCCTACCAGGGTGACGGGGTCATAGCCCGCATCGATGCGTTCCTGGTTCGACTCCTGCATGTCCGACTGCATGTCCTTGAGTAGGTCGTTATAGTCGATGTCTTCGGCGTCATCGTCTTTTACGTAGCCATCTTCTCATACTCCACCACAAAGGCCCAGCCATCTACATCGAGGGGGCCTTTGGTAGCGGGGAAGAGCATGCCCAGTGATTCTCCCTCGGGGTTGCCCCAGAAGGTGGTGAGCACGCGGGTGCTTTGTTCGGCATTGAGGTAGCGGAAGCCAGTTGGTACGGTGATTTCACCCACGCCGTCGGGTAGGGAAACGCGCCCGGTTTGGTAATGCAGAGTAGCATGAACGGAGTCGATTCGGGCTTTGCGGAGGGCCGCCGAATCAACGGGGGTAGCGGCATAGCTGAATACAGGAGCCCAGGCGAAGGTCAGAAGCAGTAGAAGTTTTTTCAAGCGTATAAAGAAAAGATGATGAATAGTATTTTGTTGCTAAGATAGACTCATTTCCAACCACCTACTGCACCCAATCAAGCCTGGTCAAAAAAATAAATAGCTGGCTGCTAACCCTTTTCTCCGGTTGGAGGGTTGATGCAGCGGTACCCGTGAAGCTTCGCCTACATTCCTACCTTTGCGGGGCCTACCCACGTTTCTACATCACCCGTTTCTCGCATGAAATTCGGAACCAAAGCTATCCACGCTGGCGTCCATCCTGACCCCACTACCGGGGCCATCATGACGCCCATTTATCAAACCTCAACCTACGTGCAACGCTCTCCTGGCGACCACAAAGGCTTTGAGTATTCGCGCACCCATAACCCAACTCGCTCCCAACTGCAAGATGCCCTAGCGGCGCTAGATAACGGGAAGCATGGCCTGGCCTTCGCCACCGGAATGGCTGCCATTGACTGCATTGTGAAGCTGCTGCAGCCCGGCGACGAGGTTATCAGCACTAACGACCTGTACGGAGGCTCTTACCGCCTCTTCACAAAAGTGTACGCCACATACGGCATCAAATTTCACTTTGTGCCCATGCACGATATGACGGCCGTGGAGGCTGCCGTAACGGAGCGCACCAAGCTGATTTGGGTAGAAACGCCTACCAACCCGTTGCTGAACGTCATTGACATTGCGGCGGCTTCGGCCGTGGCTAAAAAGGCGGGCGCGCTGCTGGTGGTAGACAATACCTTCTCCACGCCTTACCTGCAAACGCCGCTGGAGCTGGGTGCTGATATGGTAATGTACTCCCTGACCAAGTACATGGGCGGCCACTCCGACACTGTGATGGGGGCTGTCATTGTAAACGACGACGAGCTGCACCAGCGCTTGAGCTTCTACCAGAATGCCTGCGGTGGTACGCCTGGCCCTCAAGACTGCTTCCTAGTACTACGCGGCCTCAAAACCCTGCACGTGCGCATGCAACGCCACTGCGAAAATGGCCGCAAAGTAGCCGAATTCCTCAAGGCGCATCCCAAAGTGGAGAAAGTGTACTGGCCTGGCTTCGAGGATCATCCAAACCATGCCATTGCCGCCAAACAGATGCGCGACTTTGGTGCTATGATTTCCTTCGTGCTGAAAGGCGACCGAAAGGAGGATGCCATTGCTACCCTGGAGAAATTTCAGCTTTTCTCCCTGGCTGAAAGCTTAGGAGGCGTGGAAAGCCTCTCTGGCCACCCCGCTACCATGACGCACGCCAGCATTCCGGCCGAGGAGCGTCGTAAAGCCGGCCTCTCCGACTCGCTGATTCGTTTGAGCGTGGGCATTGAGGATGCTGACGACTTGCTGGAGGACTTGCAGCAAGCCATTGGCTAACGGGTTCAAGTCACAACTCTTCGGCTTGCTGACGGTCAGTCCCTAGCCGACGCGCTACAGTCAGCGTAGTAAGTGCTTGCCGACACGACAACGCCGCCCGGCCGAGAAGGCCGGGCGGCGTTGTCGTGTCGGTGACTACCATAGTGCTAATTAGAGTAGACTGCGGTGGCACCATCTGCGGTTGTCTAAGTAGCATTACATGGCAGCTCCATTCATTGCAAGTCGCCTGGTTAATGCGGGTTCTGCTTCTTTTTTTGCTACTTCTGAGCATGGGCGTGCCCAACCTGCTGCCGAGCCAGCCCCACGTACCACTGCGGTTACTCCATCACCACCCAGTTGCTCTGAGCCATTGAGGCTAGCAACAATATTCGCACCCATGAGCTAGTGTCTCTGCTGATTGGCGTCAACAACCAGTGCCAGGGCCTGCCACTGGCCACCTACCGCCCCGAGTTGCGCGAACTGCTGCGCCTAGCCGTGCCCTCTGCTGGTGGGCGTGCAGGGCGAGTGGTGATGCTTCCCACTCCCGCCTGGGGACAGTCGCCCTACGCCCGCAACTACGACCCAGCCCGCATTGCCACCAAAATTGACCAGTGCAATACCGTGGCTCAGGAAGAATGCCAACTGGCCGCCGTGTCCTTCGTGAACATAACCGACCGGACCCGCGCCGCCGAGCCTACTCCGTTTGCCAACGACGGCCTGCGCTACTCGGGCCAGCAGTGGGCCCTGCGGACCTTGCCCATCATGCGGCAGTTGCTCCAATAGTGCTAGAGTGAGGTAGAAGCGGGCGGCAAAGCCCCTGGTCAGTAGATTTCCGCGGCCGTGTTAAAGTAAAAGTGAGGGAACATCGTCAGTCAGCCTAGGCTCACGTATCCTAGGCATCAGATTTCTATGAAAACTCCCTCCCGCTTCGACGGTAAAAAGTACCTTAATAGCATTCCCACCAGCATGTCGGGGAATTATGGGCGTATGTTGCGCAACTGGCTGCTGGGTAAAGAAGAGCGAAATCCGCGCCGTCCGCTAGGGCCTTTCGGGCCGATGCGGCAGTATTGGCCGAGCCAGTACCTAGCGCTGCCCTGCGCGTTACGTGGTTTGGGCACTCTACTACCTTAATCGAAATAGATGGCAAGCGCTTCCTGACTGACCCAGTGTGGCGGTTGCGAGCTTCGCCGGTAGCCTTGGGGCCCAAGCGCTTCTTTGCTCCCCCGCTACCGCTGGCCGAGCTACCCATGCTTGATGGCGTTCTGCTTTCCCATGACCACTACGACCACCTTGACAAAGAGGCCATCCGAAACTTGGGCCGCACGGGGGTAGCGTTTTTCTGTCCGCTGGGGGTAGGAGGGCACCTGCGCCGCTGGGGCATTGCTGCCGCCCAAATTACGGAGCTCGATTGGTGGCAAGAAGTGCAGGTAGGAGAGACGCACACCTTGGTAGCTACCCCAGCGCGCCACTTCACGGGCCGCGGCCTCACCCGCGACGCGACGCTGTGGGCTTCCTGGTGTGTGCTCGGGCCTACCCACCGCGCCTTTTTCGGCGGCGACTCTGGGCCATTTGAGGCGGGCTTTCAGGAAATAGGCGCGGCGTACGGGCCGTTTGACTTGGTAATGCTGGAAGTGGGCGCCTCCGATGAACTGTGGGCCGATATTCACATGGGCCCCGACCATGCCTTAGCCGCGCACCGGGCACTGGGTGGCGGTGCTTTTCTGCCCTTGCATTGGGCCACTTTTAACCTGGCTTTCCATAGCTGGCACGAGCCTGCCGACCGGCTGGTGGCTGCCGCCGCCCCCGATGTGCCGTTACTGCTACCTGCTCCAGGTCAGCGGATAGATGTAGCTGCCGGCCCCCAGCCGGGGTATTGGTGGCACGCTTACCTCAGTGGCCCCGCCCACCGCTGAAAACAAATAGCCTAGTTGCTTGTAGTGCCAGCAGAATTTTCCGAAAGCAAAAGTGCCCGCAAAGTGGCGGAAGCTCGTGCTTTCAGGACGAAGCGCTAGTAGTTCGTCTGGTGCGTTACTTACTTTTTGCCGCGTGACTTATTTTTCTTCAGCCGCTTCTCTTGCCTTGCAAAGTCGGCTGACTACCGTCTACGTTCCCTTGCCCACCCCGCGCCCACTGGTAGCTGCAGTTGCTGCCGGTCGTGGGTGTTGTTGCTGTTGTTGAGGCCAGTAGGCTACCTCCTGGGATGGTCACACAAGAGAGTAGCTACCTAGTAAAACGCTTGCGTAGCTGAACACTAATAGCTGTTAGGGTTCCGTCGTGCGTATGCGCCAGAAATGCGCTGCCCCAGCTGTTTTGCATCCTAGTATTTTCTCCGGCTGACCTGCCTGCCTTCCGGTGCGGAAGGTGGCGGGACGGTCATCATTTTTCACTGCTTCGCACCGAAGCGCTACCTGGCTACGAAGCCCGGCGTCGGTGCTGTTTTGAGCTTTTTTCTCGTCTATATGAAGAACGTATTCTCTGTTCAAGTAGGGTTGGCTGCGGCACTGTGGCTGACTAGCCTAGCCGCCATTGCGCAAAATATTACGGTAACGGGCCGCGTGACCAATGCCGCCGGCCAAACCCAGCCGGGCGTTACAGTGCTAGAACGGGGTACCTCCAATGGTACCAGCACCGACGCCGACGGGCGTTTTAGCCTTAGTGTATCGCCAACGGCTACGCTGGTTGTATCGGCCATTGGAGCCACTACCCAGCAGATTCCGCTGAACGGCCGTACCACCTTGGAGGTACGTTTGGCCGACAATGAAACGGCGCTGAACGAGGTAGTAGTAACGGGCTCCCGGGCCGCTGAAGGCCGATCCAATATCCTTACTACCTCGCCGGTAGACGTGATTTCGGCCCGCGAAATCAAAGCCTACGCCCAAACCGACGTCACCCAGATCCTCACCTACATTGCCCCCTCGTTTCAGAGCACGCGCCAAACCGTAACCGATGGTACCGACTTTGTGGACCCCGCTACGTTGCGCGGCTTGGGTCCCGACCAAGTGCTGGTGCTGGTGAACGGCAAGCGCCGCCATACTTCGGCGCTGGTAAACATCAACGGTACACCGGGCCGCGGCTCGGTAGGTACCGATATGAACGTGATACCGCCGGCCGCTATTAAGCGCATTGAGGTGCTGCGGGAAGGCGCGGCAGCCCAGTATGGCTCCGACGCCATTGCCGGTGTTATCAACATTCAGCTAAAAGACGACACCACCGGCGTGCAGGCCAGCAGCACGGTAGGCCAAACCTACGAGGGCGATGGTGAGTTGGTGCAGGCCGATGCCAACGTGGGCATTGGGCTTGGCGGGCGTGGCTTTCTGGACCTGAGCGGACAGTTTAGTAACCGCTCCTACGTAGACCGGAGCGGCCTCGATACGGCCCCGCTTATTTACCTGGGTACCAGTACTGGCAACTACCCCAGTGGTTTGTCTGATGACCGAAAACGTGCCTTGAAAGCTCAGGACGATGCTTTAGTAGCAGAGCGTGGCTTCAACCGCCGCGACATTCGGGTGGGTAGCTCCGACGTGCGCACCTACGGCAGCTTCCTGAATGCGGGCTACACACTAGCGCCCAGTATTGGCTTGGAAGCGTACGTAGCCGGCGGACTCACGCGCCGTACTGGCCGCGCCGGGGCACTCTACCGCCTACCCAGCCAAGCAACCCAAAACGACCCCAGCATTTACCCCAATGGCTTCCTGCCCTTCATCAACAGCACCGTTGACGATGCTTCCATCATCACGGGCATCCGGGGTAAGGTATTGGGCTTTGCGGCTGACTTGAGCAATACCTATGGCCGCAACAGCCTACGTTACGAGCTGGAGAACACCCTGAATGCTTCTCTACAAAACAGTCCTACCTCGTTCTACGCTGGCACGCTGGTGTTTCAGCAGAACACGGTGAACTTGGGCTTTTCGCGCAAATTCCTGAGCGTACCCGTCATCAGCACCCTGAACGTGGCCTTTGGGGGTGAATTCCGGGCCGATAACTTCCAGATTAAGGCTGGCGAAGAAGGGTCGTATGCCGCCGGAACGCGCACCGTCAACGGTGCCCGGGCAGCCTTCGGGGCGCAGGGCTTTCCTGGCTACCGGCCTGCCGATGCTACCGACCGCACCCGTACCAACGTGGCTGGGTACATCGACCTCGAAAGCGACATTACCGAGAAGTTGCTGGTAAGCGTGGCTGGCCGCGCCGAGCGCTACTCTGATTTTGGCTCCAATGTGAGCGGCAAGCTAGCAGCTCGCTATAGCCTTACACCCGACGTAGCCCTGCGCGGTGCCATCAGCAACGGTTTCCGGGCCCCATCCTTACAGCAGCGCTACTTCACCAACTCTAGCACCCAGTTTACCAGCGGTGAGCTGCGCGACGTGCTTACTACCAACAACGACGACCCCATTACGCGGGCTTTCGGTATTGGCTCGCTTAAGCAAGAAACCTCGAACAACTACAGCCTAGGCCTCACGGCGCGAGTATTGCGGAGCATCACGTTGACGGTAGACGCCTACCAGATTGATATTGATGACCGGATTGTGCTTAGCTCTCAGTTCAGCCGGGGTACGGCTGCCGTGGCCGACATCCTCAACGCCAACCAGCGCCCCAACCAAAACCCGGTGCAGGGTGTGCAATTTTTTGCCAATGCCGTGAATACCCGCACCCGCGGCGTAGATATAGTAGCGAATGAGCGCCTAACCTTGGGCGCTGACAGCCGCCTGACGCTGACGGCCGCGGCCAACTTCAACGAGACGAACGTGCGGAGCTTCAACAGCTCACAGTTCATCGACAACAACGCCAGCTTGCAGAATACGCTCTTTGACCGAGCCCAGCGTGCCCGCCTTGAAAACGGGCAGCCCCGCAGCAAAATCAACCTGAGTGCTGATTACGGCTACAAAATCTTTAGCGTGAACCTACGCACCGTGCGCTTTGGGGAAATCCAAACCAAAGATGCCAACCCCGACCGTTCGTACATCGACCAAACCTTCTCGGCTAAGTGGGTGACGGATCTGGTGCTGAGCGCCCAGGTACTGAAGCAAGTGGGCGTGAGCATTGGCGTAAACAACCTGTTCGACGTGTACCCCGACCGCCTTTACCAAGACCCCAACAACAACGAGCAGAGCCTGAACTATACCACGCTAGACGCCACCAACCGGGGCCGCTTCCCTTATAGCTCCAACCAGTTTGGCTACAGTGGAGGTTTCTACTTTGGCCGCGTGAACGTGTCCTTCTAATTGGGGGATTTTCTGCGAGTATCGACGCCGGAACTAGGCCTGCACGCTGAATTTCGCGTATGCACAGGTAACGCTCTTTCCGATTACACCCACGTAGTTCTTTCTGTTATGTCTAATCCTATCCCCAACCTCGGCGCTAATGCCACGCAAATTGTGCGCTACAACATCCAACTGCCAGCCATGCAGGATGCTGATAGCCTAGAGCAAGTGCGTGCCCAGTTGATGGACCACAACCTGATTGTTGACCGGCTAGTACCGGGGGAGGCCGTGGTAACATCGGCTACCGGTTCGGTGCCCGACTGGGAAGCCATCAAGGACGCGTTGAAGCGCGCTGGCTACCCCGCCACCCATACCACCACCGACGACGAATAAGCAGCGAGCTACCCTGGCTTGCTAGGTGGGAGGCTCTAGGGCAAGAACCTGCGGCAAACTAGGATGCTCTTCTTTGAGAAACTGGTAAAACACAGCTCCATGACGGACTTAGAAAAACTTCAAGCATTGCTACGCGACGACTTGCAGGTGCCCTGTCAAACTCAGGACGGGGAGCCCGGCATTACTACCCTAACCGTGCAGCCTGATGACAAATTGGTGCTAGGGCCGGCGGGTAGCCAACTGGTGTACTCCTTTCAGGAGGGCAAGTTTGTGAGTCTGGAAATTCTGCTGGCTGCTGGGTAGCATCACTTTTTTTCACGCGCGGGTAAGTGGTTGTGGTAACAGCTGCCTACCCGCGCTTTTTACTTCAACTTATGTCCACAAACACGATTCTGGTGGTAGGTGGCAATGGTATCATTGGCCGCAATGCTACCGATTATCTTCAATCTACTGGCAACTGGAATGTTCTAGTCACCTCGCGTCGGAGCTGGACTATGATACCCCAGCCCAGTACGTGCAACTGAACTTGCTTGACAACCAAGCTGTGGTCCAGCAGGCGGAGCAGTTGCGCGAGGTAACCCACGTTCTGTACGCTGCTTACATCGAAGGGAAAACGCTGGCGGCCCAAACGCACGTGAACCTGGACTTGCTTCGCAACTTGGTGGTAGGGCTGGAGCAGGTGGCGCCCAATTTTCAGCACCTCACCTTTATTCAGGGTGGGAAGGCCTACGGAGCTCACTTGGGCCGCTACAAAACGCCTGCCCTGGAAACCGACCCGCGCCACTTTCCGCCCAACTTTTACTACAGCCAAGAAGATTTCCTACGGGAGCACTCCGCCGGCAAGAACTGGACGTGGACAGCCGTGCGCCCCGATATTGTGGTAGGCTTTGCCGTGGGCAACCCCATGAACTTGGCCAACCTGATTGCTGTGTACGCAAGCCTGTGCAAAGAACTGCATGTGCCTTTCCGCTTCCCTGGCAGCTTGAAAGCCTACGATGTGCTGGTAAACGTGACGGACGCCACACTTCTGGCGAAAGGCATGGAGTACGTATCGACGCGCCCGGAGTGTAGTCAAGAGATTTACAACGTCACAAACGGCGACGTTTTCCGGTGGAGCCAGTTGTGGCCGCGCTTTGCCGAGTATTTCGGGGTAGCCTATGCCGAGCCCATCACGTTTCCGCTGCAAGACTATATGGCCGATAAAGCCGAACTGTGGCAGCACATGGTTGAGAAACACGGCTTGAAGTCGCACACCCTGGACGAGCTAGTGCAATGGCCCTTTGGCGACTTCATCTTCAATGTGGAAGCCGACGCCTTTTTCGATGTGAATAAGCTGCGCCGCGCGGGCTTTCACGAAATGCACGTAGACAGCTTCGAATCCTTCCGCAATCAGTTTGAACAACTAAAAGCTGAAAAGATAATTCCGTAGCCGCGGTGTAAATTCTCAGCCTGACAACAGAAAACGCCATCCGTTCTACAGAGAGCAGGTGGCGTTTTCTGTTGTCAGCCGGAGTCTATGCAGTTAGTTTCTCATCCTAGCTACTGTATTGCCAAGCTGAAAGTGGCTACTTGCTCTAGATAGTAGGAGCCAGGATAAGGACAGCTATTTGCTAGCTGGTAATGCTGGGAAAAGCGCAGGTGCTTTACGGTGCTTGGTAGCTTGCTCGTAGGCGTAAGTGTACTTAATAAGGGTAGGCTCGTCGAAGGGGCGGCCCAGGAATTGAAGGCCCGCGGGTAGGTTGTCGTAAGTGAAACCCATAGGAACGGTGAAGGCCGGCTGCCCGGTGTGTGGGGCAATCAATTGGCTATTGTCGCCTTTGTAGCCCTTGAAGTCGCCTACCTTAGCGGGCGGGTTGTTCCAGGTTGGGTAGATAAGGGCGCTTACTTGGTAGCGGTCCATCACGTCGGTAATAGCTTTGCGAAAAGCAATGCGCTTGGTATCGGTGTAGGCATCGGTACAGGTAGTACCCTGGGCCCCTTCCGTATGCTGTTGGTGATACGTAAGGTTCTCGGCGATGTAGGGCGCGAACTTGCCGGACGCCACAATGTCGTTCAGACTCTTTACCGGGGCTTGGGGGCCCAGCGCCGCCAGGTAGTCGTTGATGTCGTGTTGAAATACGGAGCACCACTGGTCTTTGCTGACGCTGGCGAAGTTGGGTATCTCTACGGGGTCAACGATGATGGCTCCCGCCTTCTGCAAATCAGCAATAGCCCGCTCAAACAGGGCCTTTACTTGTGGGTCGGGCTTTCGCTCACTAAGCGTGCGGAGCACCCCGATGCGGGCACCTTTAAGGCCGTTCTTATCAAGAAATTGCTGGTAGCTTTTCGGGATTTTGCCTTCGCTGTACTTCGTCAGCGGATCGGCGGGGTCGAAGCCAGCCATCACTTCCAGGAGGCGCGTAGCATCGGCTACGGTGCGCGTCATGGGGCCACCGGTATCGTTGCGCAGGTAGAGGGGCGCAATGCCTGCTCGGCTCACTAGCCCTAAGGTAGGCCGAAACCCAACCAGCGCCGTGTGCGACGAGGGCCCGCGAATAGAGTTACCCGTGTCGGTGCCCAGGCCCGCCGTGCCAAGGTTGGCTGCTACGGCTGCGGCCGTGCCGCCACTAGAGCCTGCTGGCACGTGCAGCAAGTTGTAGGGGTTCAGCGTTTCCCCCGCTAAAGAGCTAATGGAAACCATTGGGCTAAACGCCCATTCCGCCATATTCGACTTAGCCAGTACAATGGCGCCGGCTGCCTTCAGGGCTTTCACTGTGGTAGCATCTTCCAGGGGCACAAACCCTTTAAGGGCTAAGGAGCCCGCAGTGGTTTGCAAACCAGCGGTGTTGTAATTGTCCTTGACAATGAGCGGGATGCAGTGCAAGGGCCGCAGCTTCTTGGTGCTGCGGTATTCCGCATCTAGCTGGCGCGCAATTTCCAGGGCCTGCGGGTTTGTGAGCACAATGGCGTTCAGCTTGGTCGGCTGGTCGTAGGCCTCAATGCGCTGCAAGTACGCCGTTACTAGCTGCTCGCAGTTGCAGTCGCCTTGCTTGAAGGCTTGGTGTACGTCGGCAATGGTAGTCTCAACCACCTGAAACGCTTTGGGCTTCGATGGGCTATGCGGAGTAGGCGCCGAGCGGTAACTGGTAAGAGCAAAGCCTCCCAGCAGTAGGAGCAGCACGCAGATAAAGGGAAGAAGTTTCTTCATGCAAGTTGTGAAGAGGTGATGGGTAGCTGACCTAAAGTAGATGATTTTCTCGGCGCCCAGCTCAGAAGTTCTTCGTTCACTTTTTGCCGAGAAGTTTCACGACCCGTTCTTGAACACCTAGGCCTGTACCAGTCTGGTAGGAAATAGCGTCGTTATTACTTGCGGGCAAGCCTAGGCTGCCATGGCCGGAACGAGCACAAAAAAGGGCGGCACCTCGCTCCACCTGAGGTGCCGCCCTTTTTGTATGACATGCTTAAATCAACTTGTCCGGGGTGATGGGTAACTCCCGAATGCGCTTACCCGTGGCGTTGAATACGGCGTTGGCAATGGCTGGCGCCACGCCAATAATGGCAATTTCGCCGATGCCTTTCGTGCCTAGTGCATTCACGTGGGGGTCGGGCTGGTTGACAAAGGCTACCTGCACGTCGGGCGAGTCGGCATGCACGGGTACGTGGTAGTCGGCAAAGTCCTTGGTCACGTAGCGGCCAAACCGGTCGTCGATGGTAGCATGCTCCATCAGGGCCATACCAATACCTCCCACGGCGCCGCCCTTCATCTGGTTGCCGGCCGTTTTCTCATTCACAATGGTACCGGCATCGGCGCAAGAAACCAGCTTGCTCACGCGCACCTCGCCCGTTAGCTGGTGCACGTGCACCTCAGCAAAGTGTACCGAAAACGAGTACATGGAATACTTCTGGCCCTCGGGACCAGGCTTGGCTTCCACCGTCACGGCAGTTGCCGCCTCGGGTTGGCGCAGCAGGTCGGCGTAGGCCACGCGGGTAGCCGCATTGCCGCCCACCGTGAGGTAACCATCCGTGAGGGTCACGTCTTCCTTCTTAGCCGAGGCAAAGGCGGCGTTACTGCTGGCGGCTATGCCGCGCAGCTTGTCTTTCAGAGCCAGGCAGGCCTCCTGTACGGCTGGCCCTACGCTGTTTACCGTAGAGGAGCCACCTTGGTACCCGCTTTAGGATAGCTGGATTTGCCCAGATCGAACGTGATTTTCTGAGGCGAAAGGCCCAGCGTTTCGGCCGCAATTTGAGTCATGACCGTGCCAGTGCCTGGTCCAATATCGGTGGTAGCACACTGAAGCAACACGGTGCCGTTGGGTAGCAACTGGGCGCCCACGGTGGCTGCCCCCCGGTGGGCCCCAAAGGTGCCTACGCCCATGCCGTAGCCAATAAGCCAGTCACCGTCGCGGAGGGAGCCGGGCTTTAGCTGACGCTTGTTCCAGCCAACGCGTTCGGCACCCAGTTGGTAGCATTCCTTCAGAAACTTAGTTGACCAAGGCTTATTTTTCTCGGGGTCCTGATCGGTATAGTTGCGAAGGCGAAACTCCAGCGGGTCCAGGTTCAGCAAGTGGGCCATTTCGTCCATGGCCGATTCCAAGGCAAAGGCGCCGGTAGCTTCGCCAGGACCGCGCATCCATATAGGCGAGCCAATGTCGAGGGCTGCCAGGCGGTAGCGCGTCGTCACGTTCGGCGACTGGTACATCATGCGCGTCTGGGCCAGCGTCGATTCGGTAAACTCCTCGTAGGTAGAAGTCTGCCCGATACTCTCGTGCGTAATAGCCGTGATTTTACCGTCGGGCGTGGCACTCATGCCCAGCTTCTGCCACGTATAAGGCCGGTAGCCCACCATGGTAAACATCTGCTCTCGGGTGAGCATGAGCTTTACGGGGCGGTTTACCACCTTGGCGGCAATAATGGCTGCCGACTCATGCGGCCAACTGTGCAGGGCGTTACCGAAGGCGCCTCCTACGAAGGTGGCAATCACCTTCACATTTTCTTCCGGCAGATTCCACTCCCGGGCAAAGTCGCGGCGGGTAGCCAGGGTGCCCTGGGTTTTGTCGTAGAGCGTGAGGCGGTCGGGCGCTTCCCAGTGGGCCGTAATCGACTGTAATTCCATGGGGTGGTGCACCTCCGTGGGAATCACGTACTCGCTTTCCAGCTTGATAGCGCCGGTTTTGTAGGCATCCACCTGACCCCGCTGGTAGTCAGCCATCGGCGACTTCGGGTTCTTCTTAGCTGAGGTCGGTAGAAACGCCTGCGCCGCGTTGGCCTCCAAGTTGGTTTGATGCTTTTCCTTTGCGTACTGCGCCTTTACCAGCCGCGCTGCAAAGCGGGCCCGCTCCCAGCTGTCGGCTACTACCAGCGCAATAGGTTGGTCATTAAAGCGAATCAGATCATCTTTAAAGATCTTCAACGGGCCACCCACGGTAGCGGGCTGAGAGGGGTCCTTGCCGGCCGTGTCGAAACCCGGAACCTTGGGCGAGTTGAAGTGGGTGATAACAGCCAGCACGCCCGGAGCCCGTTCGGCCGCGCGCGTATCAATGCTAGTAAGGCGCCCCTTGGTAATAGTGCTGCCAACCAGTACGGCGTAGGTAATACCGGGTATCTCATACTCGGCCGAGTACTTGGCCGCGCCAGTTACTTTCAGGCGGCCATCTACCCGGTTCATGGGCGCCCCGATTTGCTTGTCTTGTGCTTGCTCTTTCATAACAAAGTCGGGAATTAAGCCGCCGCAGCGGTTTTAAGGGCTTGCACAATGGTGTTGGGACCGAGCTTGAGCTTGTACGCGTTGTACTTGAAGGCTTTGGCGCCCTGCATGGCCACGATAGCCGCTTGGCGGAAGGTGTCTTCGGTGGCGGGCTTGCCCACCAGGGCCTGCTCGGCGGCGGTCAGGCGCCAGGGCTTGTGCGCCACGCCACCCATAGCCAGCCGCGCCGCCTTAATGGTGTTGTTACCATCAATGTCTAGCGCCGCCGCCACCGATAATAGGGCGAAGGCGTAGCTGGCTCGCTCGCGTACTTTTTGGTAGTGCACGTGCTTGGTAAAGGGGCCATCGGGTACAACTACGGCCGTAATTAGCTCGCCGGGCTCCAGGTTAGTATCTTTTTCCGGCGTGTCGCCGGGTAAGCGGTGAAAGTCGGCAAAGGGAATGCTCCGGTTGCCTCTAGGGCCGCTTACTTGTACTGTGGCATCTAGGGCTACTAGGGCCACGCTCATATCGGAAGGATGCACGGCAATGCACTTGTCGCTAAACCCGAAAATGGCGTGCATGCGGTTTACGCCTTCCAGCGCGCCGCAGCCAGTACCTGGCTCCCGCTTGTTGCACGGCATGGCCAGGTCGTAGAAATAGCTGCAGCGGGTGCGCTGCAACATGTTGCCGCCTACTGTAGCCATGTTGCGCAACTGCGCCGAGGCCCCGGCATTCAGCGCCAAGGACAGCAAGGGCTGCTTTTCGCGCACTTGCTTGTCGTCAGCTACGGTCGAGTTCAGAGCCAGCGCACCAATGCGCAGGCCGTTATTTTCACGCTCAATTTTGGTGAGCGGCAGGCGGTTGATGTCAACTAGCTTCTGTGGGGTCATGATGCCCCGCTTCATCAGGTCAACGAGGTTGGTACCGCCGGCAATAAACTTGGCCGTGGTATCCTTGGCTACTGCATCAATGGCAGCCTGTCGTTTGGTAGGGCGGACGTATTGGAACTGGTTCATGGCTTCCTACTTATACTTTTTGTCCCCCGTCTTTCACCTCCTGAATGGCGGCTACAATGTTGGAGTAGGCTCCGCAACGGCAGATATTACCGCTCATATACTCCCGGATTTCTGCTTCGGAGCCGGCGTGGCCCTCGCGCACGCACGCTACCGCCGACATAATCTGGCCGGGGGTGCAGTAGCCACACTGAAAGCCGTCGTGTTTCACGAAGGCCTCTTGCATGGGGTGGAGTTTGTCCCCGTCGGCTAAGCCCTCAATGGTGGTGATTTTCTTGCCTTCGTGCATCACCGCAAAGCTGAGGCAGCTATTTACGCGCTGTCCATCCACGTGCACGGTGCAGGCGCCACACTGGCCATAGTCGCAGCCTTTTTTGGTGCCCGTGAGGTGCAACTGCTCGCGTAGTAGGTCCAGTAGGGTGGTGCGGGGCTCCACGGAAAGCTTGTGCTTCACACCGTTTACGTCCAGCTTAAGCGTGACTTTCTCAAAGGCAGCCGCTACCTTCTCGTCTAGCTCGCCGGAGGCGGCTTGCACTACGGGGCCGGGTACGAATGTAAAGGCCGTGAGCAGCGACGACTGCTTAAGGAAATTCCGACGGGCCTCGTCGTGGCCGGTGGGCTTGTCAGGTTCAGTATTCATAGTAGAAAAGGAAAGGCGAAGAGAGTGGTAGTACGAGAAAGACGGGCTCCGAGGCGCACCGTTGCGGGGCGCTAGCAAGTGCTAACCTCAGAAACGCTTAGATGTTGAAGCACAAATGGAAGTATTGTGCAGTACTGTTTTGCTTACCAGTAGATTGCTTGTTGACAGACAAGGAATAAGCCTATAACAAATTACATAATTGATATTGTATTTCTGTATCTATATTACCTCAACTATGTAGTTGACTTGCGCCGGCGGATCTGGCTACAGCGGTTTGAATGAGTAGAGCTTGCTTTCCCCTCTTTTATATAACCAGTTTACTGCGCACGCATGAAAAAACTACTACTTGTTCCTCTCGTTGCCTTGCTAGTGCCGGCGCACGCCTGGGCCCAAACCGTTTCCGTTTCGGGCCGAGTGCTCGACAGTAAAGGCATTGCCCAGCCGGGCGTTACAGTGCTAGAACGGGGCACCTCCAATGGTACCAGCACCGATGCCAGTGGCCGCTTTACTCTCAGTGTATCGCCAACGGCTACGCTGGTTGTATCGGCCATTGGAGCTGCTACCCAACAGATTCCGCTGAACGGCCGCACTACCTTGGAAGTGCGTATGCAGGATGCCGCTACCGACCTGAATGAAGTGGTAGTAACGGGCTCACGCGCTACCGAGGGACGGTCCAACATCCTTACTACCTCGCCCGTGGACGTGATTTCGCCCCGTGAAATTAAAGCGTTTGCGCAGGTAGATGTTGCTCAGATCCTGACGTACGCGGCGCCTTCATTTCAGTCGTCGCGGCAGGCCGTTTCCGATGGTACTGACCACGTAGACCCCGCCTCTCTGCGTGGCCTGGGCCCCGACCAAGTGCTGGTGCTGGTGAACGGCAAGCGGCGTCATAGCTCCGCTCTCGTAAACATCAACGGTACGGTAGGCCGTGGCTCAGTGGGTACCGATCTGAACACCATTCCCAATGCTTCCATCAAGCGCATTGAGGTGCTGCGGGAAGGCGCGGCAGCCCAGTATGGCTCCGACGCCATTGCCGGTGTTATCAACATCCAGCTAAAAGACGACACTACCGGCGTGCAAGCCAGCAGCACCGTGGGCCAAACCTACGAGGGCGACGGCGACACCTACCAAGCCGACGCCAGCGTGGGCATTGGGCTTGGCGGGCGTGGCTTTCTCAACCTAAGCGGACAATTTCAGAACCGCGCCTATACTAACCGTAGCGGCGACGACACCGCGCCCCTAATGTACTTAGGCAGCAATAGCGGCAACTATCCTGCTGCCGCCAATACCGAACAACGGCGCCGCGAGTTGAAAGCCCAGGATGATGCACTAGTAGCTCAAAATGGCTTCGACCGCCGGAACATGCGCGTAGGGCAATCGGAGTCGCGCAACATTGGGGGCTTCCTCAACAGTGGCTTCACGCTGGCACCCAGCATCGGGCTTGAGGCCTACGTAACGGCGGGGGTGACGCACCGCACGGGCAAAGCCGCCGGTTTTTATCGTCTGCCCAACCAGCTCACTCAGAGCGACCTAACTATTTACCCCAATGGCTTTCTACCATTCATCAATACCACAATTAATGACCAGTCGGTACTAGCGGGAGTGCGAGCCAAGGTGCTGGGCTTCGAGGCTGATTTAAGTAATACCTTCGGCCGCAACGACATTCGTTTCGATATTACCAATACGTTGAACGCATCTTACCCCCTAGGTCTTAGCCCACGGGAGTTTTATGCGGGCACGATTGCCTTCCAGCAAAACACCAGCAACCTCAACTTCTCGCGTCATTTTACTGATATACTGGGCCTCGCTACTCTGAACGTAGCTTTTGGGGGCGAGTACCGGCGCGACAACTACAGCATTGCGGCTGGCGAACGAGGCTCTTGGGACAACTTCGGGCGTACAACCGCGGCCGGCGCGCCCACGGCCTCAGGTGCGCAGGTATTCCCAGGGTATCGTCCTACCGACGAACTAAACCGCTCCCGCACCAACACGGCGGGCTATCTAGACCTGGAAAGCGACTTGACGGAAAAGCTGCTTGTGCGGGCCGCCGGTCGGGCCGAGCGCTACAGCGACTTCGGAAACAACGTGAGCGGCCAGCTAGCCGCCCGCTATAGCATTCTGGAAGATGTAGCAGTGCGTGGCACCATTGGCAACGGGTTCCGGGCGCCGTCCTTGCAGCAGCGCTACTTCACTAACACCAGCACCCAGTTTGTGAGTGGAGTGCCCCAGCAGGTGCTCACCGTCAACAACGACAACCCTATTGTGCGCAACCAGTTCACCGATGCCGTGAAAGGGTTTGGCGTGCCCTCACTAAAGCAGGAGAAATCGACTAACTATAGCGTGGGCGTAACCGGCCGCGTGCTGAAAACGATGACGGTGACGGTAGACGCCTACCAGATTGACATCCGAGACCGGATTGTGCTCACGTCGCAGTTCGCGCGGAGCGGTGTGGCTACCGGCACGGTAGACCAAATTCTTGCTTCCTACCCTGAAATTGGCCGGGTACAGTTTTTTGCCAATGCCATTGACACCCGCACGCGTGGTATCGACATTGTGGTGAACGAGCGCCTATCCGTAGGCGAAAGCCGCCTAGGCCTAACTGTGGCCGCCAACTTCAACGAGACCAAGGTACGCCAGATCAACACGGCCCCTACTATCGAAAACGACCCTAGCCTGCAAAATACCCTCTTTGACCGCCAACAGCGGGCCCGCATTGAGGCCGGGCAACCTCGCAGCAAGATTAACCTGACGGCCAACTACGGCTACCGTATCTTCAACGTGGAGGTTCGTACGGTTCGGTTTGGCCAGGTGCAGTATAAGGATGCTGACCCCACGCGTTCCTTTATCGACCAGACCTTCTCGGCTAAGTGGGTAACCGACCTGACGCTGAGTGCTCAGGTAGCTAAATTTGCCACTGTTTTTGTTGGCGTCAACAACATCTTCGACGTGTATCCGGATCGGTTTCGCACAAATCCGCGCAATAACCCCAATAACTTCTCCGTCGATCCAAACCTGAGCTTTAGCTCTTCGCTCGACAATACTAACCGCGGACGCATCGTGTATAACCCTAACCAGTTTGGCTACAATGGGGGCTTTTACTTCGCTCGTCTTGTGCTCGACCTGCCTACTTCATCCAACTAATTGGAAGTAGTATCCCAACACAAAGGGCCGGCTCCTGATGGAGCGGCCCTTTGTGTTACCTGGCTTGGTTATTCGCGAACTAAGCGTATGAGTTGGCGGCCGTCGGCGGTGCGCCCAACGTATAGGCCAGGGGATACAGTAGCGGCAGGCTTCCACGTCACGGTACCATCGGGGTGGCTAGTGAGGTGTTCCACTGTTCGGCCCAGGCCATCTATTATCAGGACAGACTGGGGCGAAGCTAACCGGAATGATGCTTCCTCGCGGAATGGATTAGGGCTGGCAGGTAGATAGAGCGGCCGCCGCTGGGAAGTAGCTAGTACTTGGTTGGTAACTAAAAAGGTAATGGTGCGAACTTCGCTAGCATTAATAGGACAATCATTATCAGCCGTTATCAATAGCCAGCCGAGTAAAAAGGTGTAGCGTAAAATATTAATTTTTTCATAAGTACATAGCATGAAGTGCTGCGATGGGAAGACACTAAAAGTGCTACGTCGAGCAAGTCAACGTAGCACTTAAAGAGGGCTTGGTAAAAATTTGCTATTCAAATGCTTACTGGCCGCCTGATGAGTTCGTGTCCAGAATCTTGAATAGCTCGTCGAGCTTTGGGGTCAAGATGATTTCCGTGCGGCGGTTCAAGGCTTTGTTGGCTGGCGAATCGTTGGGGGCCACGGGCACATACTGAGAGCGGCCCGATGCCGTTACCCGTTGGGGCTGAATACCACCAGTGGTAAGCAACCGCGCAATTTCTGTAGCACGCAGTACACTCAAGTCCCAATTGTCTTGCATTGCTGCCGTAGGCCTTGTGAAGGCTACATTGTCGGTGTGGCCTTCTACCACTACATTCACGTCGGGCTGATTTTGAAGCGCGGCAGCTAGCTGTTTCAGGGCCTCCTGGCCTTTGGGGTCTACTTTGGTGGAACCCGTCTTGAAAAGGAGTTGCTCCGAGAGCGAAACGTACACCTTTCCATCCTTCGTCTTTACTTCCAGATCAGTGCCTTTGAAGCCGCGCAAGGCGTTGCTTACGCTGTTTCTCAAGTCATTCACGGCCTTGTCCTTCTGAGCCAGGGCTTTCTGCAACTCGGCCATGCGGGCTTCGCGGGCCGTAAGGTCGGCAGTAAGCTTGTCGATATCGGCCCGGCTCTTTTTCAGGTTGGTATCCAGCTCTCCTAGTTCAGCTTCGCGGCGGGCCAAGTCCTTGGCTACCTTATTGTAATCAGCATTCTTGTCCGACATCGCGCGGTCGGAGTTCTTCAAAAGCTTATCGTAGCTGTCGGTGAGTTGGGTGTTGAGCTGACGAGTACGGCGCAGGCTGCGGCCAGTTTCGGTGGAGTCGTCGATGAGGCGGCGGGTTTCCAGACGTAGTTGGGCCAGTTCATCCGAGGCTTTCTTAAGCTCGGCTACCGCTTGGCGCTGCTGGCGCTCTATGTCGGCGCGGGCTTGTTCGGTGGCCGCTTGGCGGGCTTTCAGGTCATCGTATTTTTTGGAGGCCACGCAGCCCGGTAGTGCCGTGGCTGCTAGCAATGCGCAGAAAGCTAGTGCAGAAAGGTTTTTCACAAAAAAGACACGTTGGAGTACCACATTTGAGAAGTTAAGTGAAGAACCTAACTTCCCGGCGGTAAGGTACGGCCTCAAGCCGGATCTTGCATTGCTACTGCTGCCTTCCTAAGCCGCACCGTCTGTCTATTAAAGTAGTGCTTACCTGCCGTTCTTTTCTTCTGCTTGCTGCTCCCCATACTTTTTGATGGCAAAACTAAAATGGCATTACATTGGCTAAGCGGTGGCTGTGAGTAGGGTTGGTGTACTAAAAAGCGTAAAAACAGCCACGCCAGCAACGAGAGGCCTGCAATCTGGTAGCAAAGGCTAACTGAACAGTAGCACGAGTGCCTTAAGAGCTACTCCATTCAGCTTGATATAGCATGCCCAGAGCAGCGTTTCGTGCACTATAAGTAGGTCCCGGCCGTATACTTCCGGTTTGAGTTCGGTGGCTTTCCATTTCGCACTTCTGTATTCTGCGCTAACTTGCATCATAGAAAAGCGCAACCGCCTCCTTCTTTGTCTGGCCGGTGCCTGCTTTTCAACTCCTCTCACGACCCCTCTAAGTATATATTATGTCCTGGTTTAAGCGCGTAGAGAAAGGCATCGTCACGCCGACGGAGCAGAAGAAAGAGACGCCCGACGGCTTGTGGTACAAGTGTCCTGAGTGCAAGACGGTAGCTACGATGGCGGAGCACAAGCGCCTGCTATCTACTTGCGGCAAGTGCAACCACCACGACCGGATTGATGCCGCCGACTACTTCGACTTCCTATTCGACAACCACGAGTATCAGGAGCTGGACGCCGACTTGCGGTCCGCCGATCCACTCAGCTTTGTAGATACCAAAGCCTACCCCCAGCGCGTAGCCGCTACCGAGAAAAATACGGGCCTGAAGGACGCAGTGCGCTCGGCCCACGGCCACATGAATGGGGTGGAACTGGTAGTAGCCGCTATGGACTTTAAGTTTATTGGGGGCTCTATGGGCTCAGTAGTAGGGGAGAAGATTGCCCGTGCTATTGACTACGCCCGTCAGCACCGGGTGCCTTTCCTCATGATTTCGCGCTCTGGTGGTGCCCGCATGATGGAAGCCGGCTATTCTCTGATGCAAATGGCCAAAACATCGGCTAAGCTGGCACTGCTTTCAGAGGCAGGTATTCCCTACATTTCCCTGCTGACGGACCCCACCACGGGCGGCGTTACGGCATCTTTCGCTATGCTCGGTGACTTTAACATTGCCGAGCCTGGCGCACTTATTGGCTTTGCCGGTCCGCGGGTTATCAAAGAAACAATTGGAAAAGACCTGCCCAAAGGCTTCCAGAGCGCGGAGTTTGTGCAGGAGCATGGGTTCCTCGACTTCATTGTGGATCGGAAGGAATTGAAGCAAAAGCTCACGGATCTGCTTACTATGCTACGTCCTGCCGAAGTACCTGCTACTGAAAAGACTACGTCGCGCACGGCAGCGCACTAAAAGAAATACCTAATATTTTCGGCAAGCTTTTTGAAAAAAGCCCGTTAGACGTGCATTCGGCGCGTTTGACGGGCTTTTCTTATTGCCACCGAGCGAGGACAAACAACGTGCCTCGGATAGATATAGCGCTTGGTCTATCTGTGCAAACATTTTTCCCGAAAGTGCAGTAAAGCCCATCAACAGACGCTTACTCCCTATTCTGTTTCACCCTTCCACTAAGTTCCATTCCAATGACATCTCGCAACTCTCTTCTGTCTCTATTCATGGCCTTGGTGCTGTTCATGAGCTCCTGTGCCAGCACTAGCACACGTAACCCCAATATCCCCGAAGCTGATACAAACGGCACCGGTCCGCGCAAAACGGGCATGAGCAAAACCACTAAAGGAGGTTTGCTGGGTGCTGGCGGTGGTGCCGTAGCCGGTGCCGTACTAGGTCGCGTAATTGGTGGCAAGTCGGGCACGGCAGCCGGTGCTATTATTGGTGCTACCGTGGGCGGTGCCGGTGGTGCTCTGATTGGCCGTAAAATGGACAAGCAGGCCGAGGAACTGCAGAAAGACATGCAGAACGCTCGGGTAGAGCGCGTAGGCGAGGGTATAAAAATCACCTTCGACTCGGGTATCCTCTTCGACACCAACAAGGCTGACCTACGTCAGGCTTCGATGACCGAAATTCAGAAAATGGCTGACGTACTGAAAAAGTACCCCGACACCAACGTATTGGTAGAAGGCCACACCGATAATACCGGTTCGGATGCTATCAACCAACCCTTGTCGGAGCGCCGCGCTCAGTCAGTAGCTACCTACACGATTTCGCAAGGAGTAGATGCTGCGCGCGTAACGACCAAAGGCTATGGCTCTACTCAGCCTATTGCTGACAACACTACCATGGAAGGCAAGCAGGCTAACCGTCGCGTAGAGGTTGCCATCTTCGCCAACGAAAAAATGAAGAAGGCTGCTGAAAACGGCACGCTGTAATCGACTTGTTTCAAGCAAACAAAAAGGGCGACCCACTAGGTCGCCCTTTTTGTTTGGGTGGAAGCCTATCAGTAAACTCAGAGTAAAAGCTGGTAAAGGTGTGCTACGGATACACAGTTTTTCGGGTATTCTGGTCGGGTTAAAAAGGATTATACCGAGCTACTAACAAGACGGCATAGATGGTAGGTGATGGCCTACTGGGGGGTTAAATCTATTTTCGCCCAAGGCCAATAGTGGCTTAGTCAGCTAGAAAGTGAATTTTAAACAATTTTTTCCGCTTCCTTTCGTTTTTGGCAAGGTGGTTGCAAAATGCCTAATACGGTTGGAACATTCGGTATAGATTTGCACCGAAATCCAGCGAGATTCTCTTCACACGTTCAACACACCAACACCCAAATTTCTTCCCATGAAATCTCTTCGTTCATTATTTGCATTACTCCTGGCCGTGCTGCTGTTGGGTAGCAACTACGCCGAAGCGCAAACCACTACTACCACTGCTAAGAAGCCTTGGAGCAAAACCGCTAAAGGTGGTCTGATTGGGGCAGGTGGTGGCGCCGTAGTAGGTGGCGTACTGGGCCGCGTAATTGGTGGTAAGAACAGCACTGCGGGTGGTGCTATCATTGGTGCCGCCGTGGGTGGTGCTGGTGGCGCTCTTATCGGCCGTCGTATGGACAAGCAGGCAGCTGAGTTGCGCAAGGAGATGGCTGGTGCCAAAGTAGAGCGCGTAGGGGAAGGCATTAAAATCACGTTCGATTCGGGCCTGCTCTTCACGAAAAACTCCTCGGCTCTGACGGCTTCAGCTCAGGAAAATATTCAGGAGCTTGCTAAAACCCTGGTGAAATACGGTGACACCAACGTAGTAGTAGAAGGCCATACCGATACCAGCGGCAACGACGCCATCAACAATCCGCTTTCGCAGCGCCGTGCTCAGGCTGTAGCTAACTATGCTCAGCAGCAAGGGTAGATGCTTCGCGCTTTACCGTAACGGGCTACGGCTCACGTCAGCCCATTGCTGACAACACTACGGAAGCTGGCCGCGCTGCCAACCGTCGCGTAGAGGTTGCCATTTTCGCCAACGAGAAGCTGAAGAAGGCTGCTGAAAAAGGCACCATCTAAGGAAACGGCGCCCAGCGCTAGCCCTGTATAGCAAGCCGGCGGTACCACTAGGTGCCGCCGGCTTTTTTGTGCCCGCATTCTTTGCTCGGCAGTGTGCAACCCGCCGCTGCCGCAGGCGGTACAACCGCACATGACCGACCTGCCCATAGTATACGACCTGCCTGCCGCCCAAAAAACCTGGCAGGACCACCTGCTTCTCAACCGTTTTTATCCGCCGCTTACTCAAGATGTGCCGCGCCGCTCACCTATGCGGGAACTGATTTCCACGGTACTTTCTCACCGTACTACCCACGCCGACGAGGAACTGGCCTACGACCGGATGCTGGAGGCGTTTGGGGACTGGGCGGGCGTATTGGCTGCTCCCACGGCTGAGTTGGCCCACGCTATTCGGACGACGCGCTGGCCCGATACTCAAGCACCGCGCATCCAGGAAATTCTGCGCCGCATTCAGGCCGAGCGAGGAGAATTCAGCCTCGACTTTTTGGAGGAGTGGCCAACGGAAAAAGGAATGCAGTGGCTGAACGATATGCCTGGGATTGGACTGAAAACGGCCTCCCTGGTACTACTCTTCAACTTTCGCAAGCCGGTGCTGCCCGTTGACACACACGTGCACCGTATTGCTCAGCGCGTAGGACTCATTGGACCGAAAGCATCCGCCGACAAAGCCCATCAGGTGCTATTGGAACAGTTGCCGAAAGATTCGCTGGCGCTACTCAACTTTCATAAGCACAACTATTGGCACGGGCAGCGTGTGTGCCTGTATACCAAACCCGATTGCGCCAAGTGTCCACTAAAGGGCATCTGCAACTATTATTTGGAGCACTATGGCCCTGCCACAGCCGAAGCCATTGCCGCCACACCCGAGAAGTGGGACACGGCTTGGGGTGCCTTGCCACACTAGTTCTTGGCATAGGAAAAGGCAAGTAGTTAGCTCTCGGCGGTGGGCCGTACCTTTGCCCCGAACTTCTAGACTGGGTTAACCGTCCGATCTGCTTTACCCCGCTACGTTATGCGCCTTGTTCGTCATCCGGTTCTGTGCAATTACTACGTGACGTACCGGTGTAATGCGCGCTGCTCGTTTTGCGACATCTGGGAAAAACCTTCGCCCTACATTCAGCTAGCTGATGTGGAGCAGAACCTGCGCGACCTGAAACGATTAGGCGTATCGGTAGTTGATTTTACGGGTGGCGAACCATTATTGCACCGGCAGATTCACGAGTTTGTAGGCTTGGCGCACGATATGGGTTTCATCACGACCCTTACAACCAACTGCCTGCTGTATCCCAAATACGCTACCAAGCTGCGGGGCAAAGTAGATATGCTGCACTTCTCCCTAGATGCTTCGGAAAAGGAAGTGCACGATAAGGGACGGGGCGTGGCCTGCTACGATTTTGTGCTGGAAAGCATCCGGGTAGCCCGGGAACTGGGCGAGCGACCTGATATCTTGTTCACCGTCTTTCGGGAAAATCTTAAAGACCTGGAGGCCGTGTATCGTGATATCACCCAACCCAATAAGTTGGTACTAATCCTTAACCCGGCCTTTGAGTACAATACAGTAGAAACTGGGGAGCAACTCACGGCCGAGGAACTCGACTACTTATCGGCCTTCGGTAAGCGCCCCGGCGTATACCTCAACGAAGCCTTCATTCAATTACGTCGCGACGGTGGCAACCACGTGGCCGCTCCCGTGTGCCGGGCGGCTAGTACTACCTTGGTTATTTCGCCCAGCAATGAGTTGGTGCTACCCTGTTATCACCTAGGTGAACGTAAGTTTCCCATTGCAGGTAACCTCCGCGAGCTATATAACTCCGCAGAAGTGCAGCAACTAGCTGCGTTAGAAGGTCGCCTACCGCAGTGCGAGGGTTGTACCATCAATTGTTATATGCAGCCCAGCTTTGCGGTAGAAACCAGCAAGTACTTTTGGCAGGCCCTTCCTAGTACGCTGAAATACAACTGGGAAAAGGGTACTTGGAAACGAATGTTGACCGGCTGATACGGTCCAAAGGGCAGTGGCCCGCAAGGTGCCGTTCGAGTACCTATACATAACTCAGCTTACTTTTACTCATATGCCCGCTCTTATCCTGTCTGTTCAAGGCCACTACCCACAAATAGGCCCCAACTGTTTTCTGGCTGATAATGCTACCGTTGTAGGTGATGTGACCCTCAGCGCCAAGTGCACGGTGTGGTTCAATGCCGTCATTAGGGGCGACGTGAACAGCATCCGGATTGGAGAGCAGACCAACATTCAAGACGGAGCCGTGATTCACTGCACCTACCAGAAGGCCGCTACTACAATTGGCAACCGCGTGAGCATTGGCCACAAGGCCATTGTGCACGGCTGCACCATAGAGGATGACGTCCTGATTGGGATGGGCGCTATTGTGATGGATAAGGCCGTGGTGGGCCAAGGCTGCATTATTGCGGCCGGCGCGGTGGTGCTGGAGAACACACAATGTGAGCCAGGCTACTTGTATGCAGGTATTCCGGCCCGCAAGATTAAGCCCATTACGGAAGAGCAGCAGGCTACTATTCAGCGCACAGCAGATAACTATGTGCTGTATGCCAGCTGGTTCAGTGGTACCTAACCCTCCATATGTTGAGGCATAGCCAATCAGAAAGAAAAAGACCTTCACCACGATGAAGGCCTTTTTCTTTCTGATTGGCTATGCGTTGCTGTTGTGTTACAACTCTAACGCCTCGTCAGCTTCCTGTTCACTCTCTTCTTGAGCAGTTACGCGAAGCTGCACCAGCTCTACCGAGCGGCGGGAGCGTTTCAACACCCTGAACTCATAGTTGTCGAGCACGGCCACGTCGCCAACTTCCGGAATGTTGCCATAGATAACGTTGAGCAAGCCCCCTACCGTTTCATAGTCGTCGCCTTCGGGCAAAGGGTAGGGGAGGTACTCGTTGGCGTCAGGCACGGCAGTAGCAGCATTTACGCGGTACTCACCCTCCGATACCTTCTCCACTACCGGTACCTCGTTGTCGTACTCGTCTTGGATTTCGCCCACCAGCTCCTCCATGATGTCCTCAATGGTGACGATGCCAGACACTCCACCAAACTCGTCGCTTACGATGGCCATGTGCATGTGCTTGCGCTGAAATTGACGCAATAGGCGGTTAATCTTCTTAGTCTCAGGCACGAAGTAGGCAGGACGCATGATCTTGGGCAGCTCGATGGGCTCCTGACGTCGGATAATTTGCAGCAGGTCCTTCACGTATAGCACCCCCACAATATTGTCGATGTTGCCTTCGTACACCGGAATACGGGAGTAGCCTTCGTTGTATACTACTTCCAAAATGGCGTCCTGCGTGGTGTGCACATCAATGGCCGAGAGCTTAGTACGAGGCACCATGATCTGCTTCACCATACGGTCGTTGAATTCAAACACGTTCTCGATGAGTTCGTGCTCCGAATCCTGAATCTCGCCACTCTGCTTACTTTGATCCAGCAGCAGGCGTAGCTCGTCGGCCGAGTGGGCCTCGGAGTTATGCGTAACGTGGCCCCCAAACAAGCCCGCTACCATGTTAGAGAGCTTGTTGAGCAGCCAAATCAGCGGGAACGTAATAACATAAAAGCCGCGCAGGGGTGCTGCAACAGCCATGCAGATCGTTTCGGGGCGCTGAATAGCCAGCACTTTTGGGGCCTGCTCACCGATAACAATGTGGAGCGACGTGATGACAATGAAGGACACGGCCACCACCGAAAACGTGTGAACCGTAACACTGCTCACGCCAATGCCGAGTGAGTGCAGAATACTGAGCACTACATCGGAAACTACGCTTTCACCAATCCAACCCAAAGCCAGCGAGGCCAGCGTAATGCCGAGCTGCGTAGCGGAGAGGTAGGCGTCCAGGTTTTGTAGCATGCTCAGGGTGAGCTTGGCCAGGCGGTTGCCTCCTTGGGCGCGCAGTTCAATCTGAGAGCTGCGAACTTTCACCAGCGCAAATTCTGCCGCCACAAAAAACCCGTTCAGCAACACCAGCAGAACGGTAAATAGAATTTTTAAACCCATAGATGCGGGGCATGGCTCGACCGGCTTGGCTCCCTTTATGCTACAAAAGTACGAGAATCCGGGCAAGCGGTTCCGAGAAGGTTGAGAAACAGCGTAAACCTGGAGCGCTCGGGGCGGTTGGTGCAACGAGGTTCCTGGGAACTCTGTTGGGTAGTACCGTACTTTGTGAGCTTGGTACCTCCTCTTCTTTGACTATCTCTTTTTGCATGAGACCCTTAAAAATTTCTGGTTTGGCCGTAGTGCTGGTGTTGCTGAGTGCCCTAAACACACTGGCACAAGTGCTCACGCCAACGAAGCTGAGCACCGCCGTAAGTAAAGCGGCACTAAAGGTTGGGGAGGAAGCAGACCTCATCGTAAATGCGCGCATTCAGGATACGTGGCACCTCTACGCCACCGACTTTGATCCTGACTTGGGCCCGACCGTATTCACCTTCACCTTCGCCAAAAGCCCCGCCTATGAACTGGTAGGAAAGCCCAAGTCGGTGGGGGCCGAGAAACACTTCGACGAGACGTTCAAGGGCGACGTTACGTACTTCGAAAAAACAGGCACAATTCGCCAGCGCATTCGGGTGTTGCAGCCCGGCGCCCTTACGGTAAAGGCCGATGTGGAATACCAGAGCTGCACCGATGTGGACGGTCGTTGTATTCCGGGCAATGAAACCCTGAGCTTTGGCCCCGTGGAAGTTAGCGGCACGGCCATAGCCCCCTCTACACCTGATAAAACCGGAGCCGTAGTACCAAGCACCTCGACTCCCACCACTACGGCTACCGCAGCCGTAGCTGACACAGCTGCTACCACTCAAGCGGCTTCAGCCCCGGTAGTAAGCCCTGCCACCGATTCAGGTACTGCGGTGGTAGCACAGGCCGAGCCTGCTGCGGCTGCAGTAGCGCAAGCTGCTGCCCCCGTAAGCACTACGCAGCCAGCGGGTACTGCCCTTTCCTTATGGAAATTTTTGCTGCTAGCCTTTGGGGCTGGCTTGGTAGCGGTACTGATGCCCTGCGTGTACCCCATGCTCCCCATGACGGTATCGTACTTCACCAACAATAGCCGCAGCCGGGGCGAGGCGATTAGCAAGGCGCTCGTGTACGGCTTGTCCATCATTGGCATTTATACCGGAGTAGGCGTTTTGTTAAGCCTGCTGTTCGGGGCTGATGCTGCGAACCTAATCAGTTCGCACTGGCTGCCCAACCTGCTGTCCTTTGTCATATTCATTATTTTCGGAATGTCCTTTTTGGGCCTATTCGAAATCAACGCGCCTAGCAGCTTAGTTAATAAAGTAGATGCGCAAGCTGATAAAGGCGGCTGGTCGGGCCTGTTCTTCATGGCTGCTACCTTAGTTCTTGTATCGTTTTCCTGCACGGTGCCTATTGTAGGCTCGGTAGCTATTTCGGCTGCTAATGGAGAATTGCTGCGGCCTACTTTGGCTATGCTGGCCTTCTCCACGGCGTTTGCTTTGCCCTTCGTACTGTTCGCCCTGTTCCCTACGTGGCTGAAGTCTATGCCCCGCTCGGAGGGTGGCTAAACACGCTGAAGGTAGCTTTGGGCTTTGTAGAGCTTGGCATGGCGTTCAAGTTTCTAAGCTCCGCCGACCTTTCATACCATTGGGGATTGTTGCCCCGGCCCGTATTCCTGGCCATCTGGATTGTACTGGCGGGCCTGCTTGGTTTGTACTTGCTAGGCAAATTCCGCTTGTCGCACGATAGTGAATCGTCGCACGTGAGTGTACCCCGCTTGCTGATGGCTGCCGTTGTGCTATCGTTTATGCTGTACATGGTGCCCGGCCTTTTTGGTGCTCCGCTCAACGGGCTCTCAGCCTTGGCGCCGCCAGCTAGCCGTCAGGATTTTGCTTGGATTAGTAGCAGCGCTACGCCAGCAGTGGCCGCGCAGCAGACAACGTGCACTACGCCACGCTTCGAGGGCGACCTAGAGCTACCTCACAATCTATCAGGATACTTCACCTTGCAGGAAGCCCTAGAGTGCGCTCGTCAGCGTAAAAAGCCGCTGTTTGTCGACTTCACAGGCCACAATTGCGGTAACTGCCGCGTAATGGAAGCCACCGTGTGGAGCGACCCCCGCGTGCTCAAGCGCTTGCGCGAAGACTTTGTAGTAGTAGCTCTTTATGCCGACGATAAAACAGAGTTGCCCCAAAGCCAGTGGTACACGTCTACCCGCGACCAGCGCGTGAAAAAGACCTTAGGCGAGCAGAATCTGGATTTTCAGATTAGCCGGTTCAATATGAACGCGCAACCCTACTACGTGATTTTGGACCCGGCCAGCACAATGGAGCAGCCATTGGCTCTCACAACGGCAGTGGCCTATGAGTCAGATATTAATAAGTTTATCCAATTCTTGGATGCAGGTTTAACTCGTTATCAGCAGCCTCCAGTAGCACAGCGCTAGCTGCCACCTACCAAAAAGAACACCGCATGTAGCCTGTGCTGCATGCGGTGTTCTTTTTGGTAGGTGGCTATTTATCTCACCAAGTCCGAACTGTTTAAGAAAACACTTCGTGAAACAACACGTGGTAGGAGATACCTCAACGAGCCAAGTATATCCAGTTGTATACTGAAAGTAGCTTTCAGAAGCAGCCTTATAGAAAGAATAGTGTTTTTAGAACAGAGAGGAGTTTTTTGGAGTTTGGCGGGTAAATCGAATGGGAAATACCGTTCTTTGCGGCCGGTTTAGCAAACCTGTTCTTTTTGCTTGCAACAAGCAGGTAGAACGCCGGAACTGCTGGGCATAATAAAAGGCGGCACCCACCCAGATGCCGCCTCTTTAAAAGGAACGCACCCACCCAGATACGTTCCGTTTTTTCCTCCTCACGATTTTGCCCACCCAAAGAAGAAAAGTGCTGTAGAAGAAGGATTCGAACCTCCACGGAGTAGTTAGCCGGCCGCCGGACCAGTTTTTCCCGAATCTCCACCCCCGAGAGAGGAGGGCATGTCTGCCAGTTTCATCATTCTACATTGTTTTGTAGTAATCTCGCGCCGTTTGCGTTGGATTATGACAAATGTACTACCTTGGTCTGAATTATAAAATATAAGCAGGCTTTTGGCTAAAAAAATACATTATTTTTAAATAACGTAAACATTACTTGCTAATCAAGTAATCAACTTGCTCAAAAATGGCTCGCAATTACGAACTTGACGACACCGACCGTAAAATCCTGGCATTACTGATTGATGATGCCAAAATGCCTTACACTGAAATAGCTCGCAAAGTACACGTATCGGGTGGTACGGTGCACGTGCGCATGGCTCGGTTAGAGGAATTGGGCATTGTGCAGGGTGCTACCTTAAAGATTGATTACCAGAAGCTAGGCTACGGCGTGCGGGCTTTTCTTGGCATCTATCTGCTAAAAAGCTCGGTGTATGGTAGTGTGGTTGAGGAATTGCGGCGTATTCCGGAGGTAGTCAGCATTGACTTTACAACGGGCGCTTATGGCATCTTTGCACGGATTATCTGTCGTGATACGGCGCATTTGCGTGACGTGCTACATGATCAGATTCAGCTAATCGAAGGGATTGAGCGCACCGAGACGCTGATTTCTTTGGAAGAGGCCTTCAACCGCCCAATACAAATGATGGACTAACCTAGCCCAACCTTGGGCAAGAGCAGCGGCTCCTTTCTACCCTGTGGGCGTGGAAAGGAGCCGCTGCTCTTGGTTGCTGCCTAGTACTCTCTAGCGACACCGAAACCCTACACAGTTGGGTATTGCTTGATGTAATGGACACCTTCATCCAAAGGATAATACAGTTTAGTGTTGGTACCAGAAAATCAGGATTGTTGTGTTATTTCAGCTTACTATTGGGCAAGTGTTCGGGCTACTTAACCAGAATAAGATGATGTAGTGAATGTAGGTCGTTACTGTGAACCCATGTTTACTTGCAGTATAAGCAGAGGTATGGAGCAGAACAGGCTAATTGATCGATGAATATATAATATGGTATTATTCAGGAAATGATGCCCCACTCCTTGATAGCGGTGATAGAATAAATTATATTTCATCTACCTGCCGTGCGCAGGAGGTCGACTAAGCTTTTATGACTGTGCGTTACTATGCTTTGCTTGTTTTTGTAGCGGCACCTTATGTTGGATTGGCCCAAAGTCTACCCGCAGTTTATCTCAATGATCGGGACGAAGCCACCGTGCCGGATAGCGCGTCGCACTACCGAATCATCGACCGCAAGAGCGACTTGCTGGAGACCTTCACAATGCGGGAGTATTCCTTATCGGGAACCTTACTATTAAAAGGCGCTCTATCCTCCATTGATCCGCCAGTGCGTAATGGACAACTGACCTGGTACCACCCTAGCGGCACCAAAGCCGGACAAGTACACTATCACAATGATGAAGCCGATGGCCTGTACGTAGGGTGGTACGAAGATGGTCGCATTAGCCAGCGCGGAGAATATACCGATGGGCAACGAACCGGCCGTTGGATTACGGTACACCGCAATGGCCAAAAACGCTCCGAGGGCCGCTACCATAATGGGCGGGCTGTGGGTGAGTGGCATTACTACTACGACACCGGTCAGCTAAGCGCAATAGAGCTCCCCGATCGGCAAGGCAAGCCCTTAGCGCTAGCTTTCTTCAACGAAGACGGCTCGGCTTATATGGGGAAAGTGCAGGCCCGAGAACTGCCTAAGTTTCCGGGTGGGCAAGGCGCGCTGCTGAGCTACATCGCGCGCAACACCAACTACCCCAAGAATTCCCGGCGTAAAGGCATCACGGGCAAAGTGTACGTACGCTATACGGTAGACGAGGACGGGCGTGTAGGACAGGTGCAAGTAGTGCGCAGCCTTTCTCCCGATGCCGACCAAGAGGCTCGCCGAGTAGTAGCTAGCTTGCCCCTGTTTGAGCCTGGACGGGAATACAACCTGCCCACGGCAATGACATTTACACTGCCTATTTATTTCGCTCCGAACTTCTCTTTGTTCTCGGGAGTACGCCCCCCGCAAGTGCCGCCCACGGAGGCTCGCGCTACCAGTCCCGATGAGTAAAAGCAAGAGCCCCAGAAGCATGAAGTAGCTCCCAGGCTCTGTCGTTCTTATCGGAACGTAGCCTATGCTTAGGCAAGCATCCCAACTGCGTTTTTGCTCGGCAAGGCCGTTTTGCCAGTTAAAAATAGGTCTACTTTCCGGGCTGCCTCGCGCCCTTCCGAAATAGCCCATACCACCAATGACTGCC
Source organism: Hymenobacter sp. AT01-02 (assembly GCF_000961955.2). Classification (NCBI taxonomy): domain Bacteria; kingdom Pseudomonadati; phylum Bacteroidota; class Cytophagia; order Cytophagales; family Hymenobacteraceae; genus Hymenobacter; species Hymenobacter sp. AT01-02. The sequence continues at coordinate 50,748 of NZ_JZIR02000025.1, read as the reverse complement.
CCCGACGCATATCACCAGCAACGAATACATTCGGAGTGCTGGTCTGGTAGGATGTGTCGGTAGCCTGAACATTTCCCCGTTCATCTACCTGTACTTGGAGCTGTTCCAGCAGCCCCGCGTATTGGGGCGAGGTAAAGCCCAGGGCGAGTAGTACCAGCTGACAAGGAATTTCGCGTTCCGAGCCTTCTATTTCCTCAAACGTGAGGCGGCGGCCCATAATGTCGGTTTCCCAGGTAATGTCGCTAACGAGTAAACCCCGCACGCGGCCCTCCTCGTCACCGAGGAAGGCTTTCGTCTTGATGCCCCAGTAGCGCTGGCAGCCCTCTTCGTGCGAAGTGCTACTGCGGAAAATAGCTGGTTCCTGAGGCCAAGGTGTGTGGGCGGGACGCTCAGTACCAGGCTGGTGCATTTGGGCAAACTGCGTAACGCTACGGGCTTGCTGCCGGTTAGCGGTGCCCACGCAGTCAGAACCGGTGTCGCCACTACCAATTACTACCACATCGTGGCTAGTGGCAAGTAGCTCTGCTTCTAGCAAGGAGAGGTTGCTTACCCGGCGGTTGTGTTGGGTAAGGTAGGGCATGGCAAAGTGAATGCCCTGCAACTCCCGGCCGGGAATAGGCAAGTCGCGCGGCACGGTAGCTCCGCCTGCCAGCACTACTGCATCGAAGGTGCGTGTTAGCTCCTGGGCGGCTAGGTCGCGGCCGATTTCCGTGTTACAGCGGAATACCACACCATCTTCTTCCAGCAACTGAATCCGACGGTCAATTACCCACTTTTCCAGCTTAAAATCAGGAACACCGTAGCGCAGTAAACCACCCGGTAGATCGTCGCGCTCGAACACGGTTACGGAGTGGCCAGCCTTTGCCAGCTGGGCGGCAGCAGCCAACCCAGCTGGGCCGCTGCCTACTACTGCTACCGTCTTGCCCGACTTCAACACGGGAGCCGTGGGGCGCACGTAGCCTTTAGAGAAGGCTATTTCAATGATGTGCTTTTCAATTTCCTCAATGGCCACCGGTGCTCGGTTGATGCTTAGTACGCATGCCGACTCGCAGGGGGCGGGGCAGATACGTCCTGTAAATTCGGGGAAATTGTTGGTAGACGATAAGATGCGGTAGGCTTCTTCCCAATCTTGCTGGTATACGGCATCATTGAACTCAGGAATGATGTTGCCGAGTGGGCAGCCTGAGTGACAAAACGGAATGCCACAATCCATGCAGCGGGCCGCTTGCTTGGTTAGTTGATCTTCGGTGTACAAGCCCACAAACTCGCGGTTGTGAGCCACGCGTTCCTGCGGGGCGGCCTTCGTAGGAAGCTCCCGCTCAAACTCTTTAAATCCCGTTATATGTCCCATTCTGTGGGCTGTTTGATCTGTGAGAGAACCTAGCGGGAGAAATCAGTACGCATCTGGTTTCTCCCGCTACGTGTGTTTCGGTGGTAGACAGTAGGCTAAGTAGGGTGCTATGCGTGGCTTCCATTACGCCATAGCGTACTGGGCTTTTTGCAGCACCTTCTTGTATTCGGAGGGGAAGACCTTCACGAATCTGCCCGCTTCTTCGCTCCAGTTACCGAGCAAGTAGCTGCAAGCTGACTGCCGGTAAGCTGCTGATGCTGGTGCAAGAGGGCCTGAATTTGGGTTTCGTCGTCGGCATCCAAGGGGTCAAGCTCTACCATCTCGGTGTTGCAGTTCTGGGGGAATGTGCCGTCAGGGTCATACACCCAGGCAATGCCTCCGCTCATGCCGGCCGCAAAGTTGCGGCCTGTTTTACCCAGAATCAGCGCGCGGCCTCCGGTCATGTATTCGCAGCCATGGTCGCCCACGCCTTCCACTACAGCCGTGGCACCGGAGTTGCGGACGGCAAATCGCTCGCCCGCCTGCCCGCGCACAAACAGCTCACCGGAGGTAGCTCCGTACAAGGCTACGTTGCCAATGATGATGTTCTGCTCGGGTACAAAACGGCCTTCCGCCGCCGGAAAAATGGCCAAACGTGCTCCCGACAAGCCTTTGCCTACATAGTCGTTGGCTTCGCCTTCCAGAGCAAAGGAGAGGCCTTTGGCGCAAAATGCGCCAAAGCTCTGACCAGCCGACCCCCGGAAAGAGTAATTGACAGTGTTGTCGGGGAGACCGGCCGCGTGGTAGCGCTTCGCTACTTCATTAGATAGCAACGTGCCAATAGTGCGGTCGGTATTGCGCACATCGAAGGTGGCGAATACCGGAATTCGCTCGTCGAGAGCTGGCTTAGCATGTGCCAGGAGCTGCCAGTCAAGGATATTAGCAAGGCCGTGATCTTGCTGCTCGCTGTTGTAGAGCGTGCCGCCCGAGGGATTCGGGACGGGCTGCAAGAGGTCCGTCAGGTCCAGCGTGCGGCTTTTCCAGTGCGTAATGCCTTCACGAACCTTTAGAAACTGAGTTCGGCCCACCATCTCGTTTACGGTCCGGAAACCAAGCTCCGCCATTATTTCGCGGAGTTCTTCGGCCAAAAACCGGAACAGGTTTACAATGTGCTCAGGCTGACCCGTGAACAGTTTGCGCAGCTCTGGGTCTTGGGTTGCTACCCCTACCGGACAAGTATTGAGATGGCATTTGCGCATCATAATACAGCCCCCCGCAATGAGGGCAGCCGTGGCTACTCCCCATTCCTCGGCTCCAAGTAAGGCTGCTACGGCTAAGTCGCGGCCCGTTTTGAGCTGCCCATCGGCTTGCAGCACCACGCGGCTACGCAGTTGGTTGCGAAGTAAGGTTTGGTGAGCTTCAGCCAAGCCAAGTTCCCACGGCAGGCCAGCGTGCTTGATGGAACTCATGGGTGAGGCCCCGGTTCCCCCATCGTACCCCGCAATGAGGATCACATCGGCGTGGGCTTTGGCTACCCCCGCCGATATGGTCCCCACACCTGCTTTGCTCACCAGCTTCACATTTATGCGAGCGGCACGGTTGGCATTCTTCAGGTCGAAAATCAATTGGGCCAGGTCCTCAATCGAGTAGATATCGTGGTGGGGCGGGGGCGAAATCAGGCCTACGCCGGGCGTAGCATGGCGCACCTTGGCAATCCATTCGTCTACCTTATGGCCCGGCAGCTGGCCGCCTTCTCCGGGCTTGGCACCCTGGGCCATCTTAATTTGCAGCTCGTCGGCATTGGTGAGGTAGTGCGCCGTAACGCCGAAGCGGGCCGACGCTACCTGCTTAATAGCTGAGCGCATAGAATCCCCATTGGGCATATGCTCATAGCGCAGCGGGTCTTCGCCACCTTCGCCGGTATTGCTTTTGCCCCCAATGCGGTTCATGGCAATAGCCAGCGTGCTGTGCGCTTCATGCGAGATAGAACCGAACGACATGGCCCCGGTAGCAAAGCGCTTCATGATGCTTTCCGCCGGCTCTACCTCTTCCAGACTAATGGCGGGACGATGGTGAGCAAAATCGAGCAGGCCGCGTAAGGTAAACATGCGCTCGGGCTGCTCATTCAGTAGGCGGGCGTAGCGGCGGTACACGTCGTAGTTGCCAGTGCGGGTGGCGTGCTGAAGCAGGTGCACCGTTTCGGGGTTGAACATGTGGGCCTCGCCTCGGCGGCGCCACTGGTAGATGCCGCCTTCAGGAAGCAACTGCTGCTCTTCCGAAGAGCTGCTCTTAAAACCTTGAAACTGTTTATAAAGCGTTTCGCGGGCTATTTCGTCTAGCCCAAGCCCCCCAATGCGCGTTACGGCTCCCGTGAAGTAGCGGTCCACTACGCTTTGGTTGAGGCCCAATATCTCGAACACCTGCGCGCCGTGGTACGACTGCAGGGTGCTGATGCCCATCTTGGAGAAAATTTTCAGTAGGCCGTCGCACACTGCCTTGATGTAGTTCTTGGCTAGCTGAGGGTAGTCGTACGTGGTGTTGAATTGACCGCCCGCGTGCATGGTTTGCACCGTAGACAGGGCCAAGTACGGGTTAATGGCGGTGGCACCGAAGGCCAGCAGGCAGGCAAAGTGATGTACCTCCCACACGTCGCCGGCCTCTACTACAAGGCCCACTGAGCCCCGGTAGCCCTTGCGAATCAGGTGGTGGTGTACCGCCGAAACAGCCAGCAAGGAGGGAATAGGCGCGTGCTTGGAGTCCAGGCCGCGGTCCGACAGAATCAGTACTTCAAAGCCATCATTTACCGCGTCTTCGGCGTAGCGGCACAGGCGGTCCAGGCCGGCTTCCATGGAACCAGGCTTGCCATCGGCCTTGAAGTAGGAAAGCAGGGTCTTGGCATTGAACATGCCCGTATCAATACTGCGCAGCTTTTCCAGCTCATGATTCGTGAGAATAGGCTGGCGCAACGCCACGCAGTGGCAGTGCATTTTGTCCTCATCGAGGATGTTGCCATTGTTGCCGATGAAGGTAGCCAGGCTCATAACCAACCGCTCCCGAATGGGGTCGATGGGCGGGTTAGTCACCTGGGCGAAAAACTGCTTGAAATAGCTGCTCAGGTGCTGAGGCTGATCCGACAACACTGCCAGTGGCACGTCTACCCCCATAGAACCGATAGGCTCCTTGCCTTCGAGGGCCATGGGCGTAATGAGCGTATCAATGTCTTCACGAGTGTAGCCAAACACCTGGTGATACTTAAATACCGCCTCGGCCGCCAGATCGGAAAACACTTGGCGCGGTTCGGGCAATTCCTCCAGCCGAATCTGGTACTCGTCGAGCCACTGGGCGTAGGGCTGACGGGCGGCTGCTTGGGCTTTCAGCTCCTCATCGGTGATGATTTGGCCGGCTACGGTGTCAATGAGCAACATCTTACCGGGCTGCAAGCGGCCTTTCTTCTCCACAGTCGCTTCGGGAATGTGCAAGACTCCGGTTTCGGAGGCCACCATCACACGTCCATCATTGGTGACTATGTAGCGCAGAGGGCGCAGCCCGTTGCGGTCCAACATAGCGCCCAGCATTTGACCATCCGTGAAGAGTAGGGCGGCGGGGCCGTCCCACGGAGCCATGAAAGTGGCGTGAAACTCGTAGAAGGACTTTTTGAACGGGTCCATCTGCGTGTTGCCGTCCCAGGCTTCGGGCACCAGCATCATCATCACGTGGGGCAACGAGCGCCCCGAGTGCAGCAGAACCTCCACAATGTTGTCGAGGCAGGCTGAGTCCGACTGGTTGCTGTCGATAACGGGCAGTACCATGTCCATTTCCTCGGCCGAAAAGTACGGCGACACGTAGGAGCGCAGGCCCGCGTAGAACCAGTTGAGGTTGCCCCGCAGGGTATTAATCTCTCCATTGTGAGCCAGCAGCCGGAACGGCTGGGCTAGGCGCCAAGAAGGAAACGTGTTGGTAGAAAAGCGCGAGTGCACCATCCCAAACGCCGACGTCACCCGCTCGTCCGACAGGTCGGGGAAGTAGCCGCGCACCTGGTAGGTAGTGAGCTGCCCTTTGTAAACAATGGTTTTGCAGGAAAGGGAAGTGAAGTAGAAATCATCGGCGGCGGCTGGCACCTGCTCCGAAACGGTTTTGGTAATGTAGCGCCGCAACACGTAGAGCTTGCGCTCAAAGTCCTCGGGTGAGGCGATGCCGGCGGGCCGCGCCACAAACACCTGCTCAATGGCCGGCTCAGCAGCCAAGGCCGTTGGGCCAATGCCGGTAGGGTTTACGGGCACGGGACGGTACCCAAGCACCCGAATGCCTAACTGCTCGGCCGCGGCATTAATAAGGGTGCGGCACGCTTCCTTGGGCGCGGCTTCTTTGGGGAAGAATAGCATGCCCACGCCGTACGAGCCCGGTTCGGGGAGGCGGATGTTGCGGGCTGTGCATTCTTCAAGAAAAAACCAGTGGGGCAGTTGCAGGAGCAGGCCAGCCCCATCGCCAGAGTCAGAGTCGCAACCACAGGCGCCGCGGTGCTCCATATTCTCCAGCATGGTCAGCGCATCGGCAATAATCTGGTGCGACTTACGGCCGTTGAGGTAGGCAATAAAACCGGTACCACAGGCGTCGTGTTCAAACTCCGGGCGGTACAGGCCCAGGGAGGTATCAGGCGTCATGGAAATATGTGGTGTCGTGGTTGGAAAGATTCTGCCCTTCGTTAATAGGTCGAATTAGCAAGATATTATCCTCTTCCAAGCACGTGCGTCGCCACGAGCCTTTTTTACGATTTCTAACCTGCCCAGTAAGGTTGTTAGGTGCTCAATAAGTGGCTGTTATAACGCTGCAAAGCCATTTCAACGCAGTGTAAAGTTCTATTGCGCAAGTGCAGAAAAAAATGTGTTAAGTGCAGGGTATAGTCTAAAAAGCGTAGCCCGGGCTTATCAACCACTGATGAAGCCCGGGCTACGTTGCTAGTGGAGATGTAGAGCGTACTGCCGGTTGCGCGTTAGGCAAGTGCTGGCATCATCTGTAGTAGCCACCGGTACAGCTTGTTGGCATCGGCCGGATGGAAAAGCTCCGTACCAGGGTTCATGGTGGCCGCCGTGCCGCAAGCCACTCCCATCCGAATCACCTCCCGCAAGCTTTGCCCATTAGACAGCGCCCATACCATACCAGCCACCATGCTGTCGCCGGCTCCTACGGTACTGCGCTTTTTTACGGCCGGTGCCGGTACGTGGTCCACGGTGTCCTTGGTAATGAGGCAAGCACCTTGGGCCCCAATGAAACCACGATGATGTCGCACTTGCCGCGGGCAATGATGCTTTGCGCCGCATCCGGCACCGATTCACTATCCAGGGCGTCAACGCCAGATAACCGGCTCAACTCGCCTACATTGGGTTTGATGAGGTATACCTTCTCATCGAGGGCCCGCTCCAGGGCTGGGCCAGAGGTGTCCACGATAAGCCGAATGCCCACTTGCTCGGCCATATGTGCTACCTCTCCCAAGTAAGCCGGGTCGACGCCGGGCGGAAGGCTGCCGCTCACTACTAACATGCTGGCAGTAGGAGCCAGGTCGCGCAGAGTTTGGAGAATTTGCTGCTGGTACTGGGGCTCTAGCGGCGTGCCCGGCATTCCAAACCGGAACTGGTGATTGGTAGTACTCTCCACCACAATAAAGTTTTCGCGCGTGCGGTGGGTTGTTTCAATGGCCTGCTGGGTAATGCCTTCGTGGGTTAGCAGTTCGCGCAGGATGGCGCCCGTAGGGCCACCTACCGGAAATACCGCTACCGAATCGGTGCCCAGCCGCCGCAGTGCCCGCGACACGTTGATGCCCCCGCCGCCCGGCTCGAACACTGGCGGGGCGCACGACAGTTTTTGCTCCGAGACCAGCTTGTCAACCGATGTGCTTTTATCAACCGTAGGGTTAAGCGTGAGCGTGATGATAGGTTTCATAGGCGAGAGGCAGTAGGAAAGAAAGGAGCTTGTCTATACTCGCATGCTGGGTGCTGGTTACGGACGAGCCTCAACAACGTGCCGCCCTGGCTGGTAGAAATACTGCGTCGGTTGGGGCCAGGGTGGGGCTAGAAGCAGGTAGAAAAGCAGGTTTAGCCTAGGTACCTGTAAGGTGCCATTGGCAGTCCCAAGGTATCCTTCGGCTGCCTAGTGAGTACGAAGGGACAGGAATAAAGCCCGCCAGCTAGTTTCAGTAGGTAGTCCCATTTTATCTTGGCGGCAATGAATGTTCCCGACTCTGGCTGGAGCAGCGTGGAGGTGGCCCAGGTGCGCCACAAAACGCAGTTGATTACCAGCAAAAGCATCCAACCACTTAAGATTTTAAATCCGGCCTCGCCGGCTACTGCCTGCCACGTCATGCTATCCAGCTACGGGGGCGGTATGGTGGCCGGCGACGTTATTCGCTTACGGGTGGAAGCGCAGGCGGAGGCTCGGGTATTCATCAATACCCAATCGAATACCAAGATTTTTCGCTCAACCGATGGGTCAGTAGCCCAGCAGTACGTGGTGGGGCACTTAGCCGACAATAGCCTGACCGTCGTCTTTCCTGACCCCGTGGTGCTGCAAGCCGAAAGCCGCTACCGGCAGGTGCAGGAATGGCACCTGCAACCTGGCGCCCTGCTGCTCGTGGCCGACTGGTTTCATTCTGGTCGTATGGACCAGGGCGAGCAATTTGCCTTTACCTCCTTGCATACGGAGTTGAAAGTGCGCTTAGCGGACCGCCTTGTGCTGCTAGACCGGTTTACTTTTCAACCAACAGACCATATTGCTACGTCGCCGGCCAACTTTGCTGGCTACCAAACGATGCTCTCAGTATACTTGGTAGGTAGCCCCGACGATGGACGCTTTCAGCAACTCGCGGACCTCCTGGCCCAGCAGCAGCTAGCCGGTAGCACCGGCCCCCATTTCACCGTAACCGGCCACGACTACGTGGTGGCCATTACCCGCGCCAAACCAGAAGTGTACCTCTTGCGGGCCGCTGCGCACAGCCGCATTGCGTTGCAGCCGCTCTGTAATCGAATCTTAGCAGCTTTGGCCAACCCGGAATTGCTGGGCTACAATCCCTGGCAGCGAAAATACTAGCTGCCTAAAACCGCCCTAGTGCTAGAGGAGCAAAGCACTAGGGCGGTTTTAGGTGGGGCAGCGCACTGTTTATCGGCGGTCTTCGCGTACGGAAGCTAGGGCGCGGGCCTTGGCTTCCTTAATATGAGCAATAATATCGTCGAGGCCGTGGCCGTCGATGGCGCGGGCAAAGAGGAAGGGGCCAGAGCCGCGCATCTTACGAGAATCACGCTCCATTACGCCCAAATCGGCCCGGATGAGGTCTTTTAGGTCAATTTTGTTGATGATGAGCAGGTCCGACTGAGTAATGCCGGGGCCACCCTTGCGCGGAATCTTGTCGCCGCCCGACACGTCGATAACATAGATGGAGTAGTCAACTAACTCGCGGCTGAAGTGAGCAGCCAGGTTGTCGCCCCCGCTTTCCACGAACAGGAAATCGAGCTGATTATTAAACTTCGCCATCAAGCCTTCCAAGGCGTCCATATTCAGAGAAATATCTTCCCGAATGGCAGCGTGGGGGCAGCCGCCGGTTTCTACGCCTACTATCCGGTCCTCGCTCAAGGCGCTGTTGCGAATGAGGAACTCGGCATCTTCGCGGGTAAAGATGTCATTGGTAACTACGCCTAGCTCGTGGTCGTGGCGCATCCGCTCGCACAGGGCTTTGAGCAGGGCCGTTTTGCCAGTGCCTACGGGCCCGCCAATGCCCACTGTGAAGGCGCGTTTGCGGAAGTTGCGGTAGGAGGGCAGCCGGCGCGTTTCCCGTTCCTCAAAGTCGCCCGGCGACTCATAGGCTTCGTGGGTATGCCCGTGCAGCAGCAGGGCCAGCTTTTCGACAAATGCCATTAGAAGAGGTTGTTATTTAAGGGAGGCAATGAGCTTCGTAGAATGAGCTCTGAGTAATCAGTTTTGAAAGAGCTTGGAATATAGGTCTTCGTGCAAGACCTGAGCAGTATCAAGCAGAAAAGCCGAGCGGCAGGCATCCTGGTATTCTTTGCTGGCCTGGGCGGCCAGCAACTCCTCGAACACGGTGTAGAAGTCGTGCTGTAGGCGGTGGCCTTCCAGAGGGCCCAGGAAACCTAGGCGGATAGCGGCGCTAAGCTGGTCGCGCAGCAGCATATGCAGGTACATCGTCTGCAAATCTGGCAGTTGAAAACCGGCTTTCTGAAGCGCCAGGGTAAACAGCAAAGTGAAATGTTGAGGTTGCTGGTGCTGGACAAACCATTCGCCGAGGGCTTGCAAGCCCGCAGTAGGGTAAAAGGAAACCAATAGCTTTAGCCAGTTGCGGCCTTGTACTACGCTGGCTTTATGCAAGGCCGGCACTAGCATTTGAGCATCGTATTCTTCCGCTAGAACTAAAAACTCATTTCCTAACTCCTGACCGGCCAGCCGGAAGCAGGAAGTCATAACGGGTAGCTCCATGCTGCTCACTTGCTGCAGATACGCATACAGGTAGTTTCGCAACCCAAATGCATTCGTGACTAGCCCAAACGTGATGCTAGCCTCCAGCCCGTAAGAATACGCAAACGACCCCGTTGGAATCGACGAATCGACTAGGTGAAGCAAGCGGGCAAATTGAGTCATGATGCCGGGCTAGGAGGCTGGGAGAAGAAAATCTGAGACTAAGCTAAGTGGTTAGCCAGTGGGCTTTTTCGGCGTAGAGGTGCGCCGCCTAGAACAGGTTATACAACTGAGCCAGCGGGAGCTTTTTAGCTGGCTCACACGTAAGGTGCACACCATCCACGAGCACGCGGTAGGTTTCGGGGTCTACCTCGATATTGGGCAGGTAGTCGTTCAGAGCCATATCCTTTTTTGCCACCGTACGGCAGTTCTTCACCGCTACTACCTGCTTTTGCAAACGGTAGGTATTGCGCACGTGCTCTACTGAGGCCGCCGATACAAACACCATGGAGGTCTTGCCAATGGCACCGCCCAGCGCCCCGAACATAGGCCGAGAAAAGGAAGGCTGGGGCGTGGGAATAGACGCATTGGCGTCGCCCATTTGCGACTGCGCAATGATGCCTCCCTTCAAAATCATTTCTGGCCGCACGCCAAAAAACTGTGGCTTCCACAGTACTAAGTCCGCCAGCTTGCCCAACTCTACCGAGCCGATTTCTTCCGAGATGCCGTGGGCGCGGGCCGGGTTAATGGTGTACTTGGCCACGTAGCGCCGGGCGCGGAAGTTATCCGTTTGGGTTGCCGCGTCCTCGGGGAGTAAGCCGCGCTGGGTTTTCATTTTGTGGGCCGTTTGCCAGGTGCGCGTAATTACTTCGCCTACCCGGCCCATGGCTTGGGAATCGGAGGAAATAATACTCAGGGCACCCATATCGTGCAGAATATCCTCGGCGGCAATGGTTTCGCCCCGAATGCGGCTTTCGGCAAAGGCTACGTCCTCGGGAATGTTGCGGTCGAGGTGGTGGCAGACCATGAGCATATCGAGGTGCTCATCAATGGTATTCACTGTGAAGGGCCGCGTGGGGTTGGTGCTGGAGGGAAGCACGTTAGGCTCTCCGCAGATTTTGATGATGTCGGGGGCGTGGCCGCCCCCGGCCCCTTCGGTGTGGTAGGAGTGGATGGTGCGGCCTTTGAAGGCAGCAGTAGAGGTTTCCACGAAGCCGCTTTCGTTGAGTGTATCCGTGTGAATGCACACCTGCACGTCATATTGCTCCGCAATGGTGAGGCACTGGTCGATGGCGGCGGGCGTAGTGCCCCAGTCCTCGTGCAGCTTGAAGCCCAAGGCGCCGGCCTCAACCTGCTCAATCAAGCCCTCGGGTTTGGAGGAATTGCCCTTACCTAGGAAACCGAAGTTGAGCGGGTAGGCCTCGGTAGCCTTCAGCATCATTTCTAAGTAGAAGGCGCCCGGCGTGCAAGTGGTGGCGTTGGTGCCCGCCGCTGGCCCGGTGCCGCCCCCAATCATGGTCGTCACGCCGGAAGCCAACGCCTCCGGAATCTGTTGGGGGCTGATGAAGTGAATGTGGCAGTCGATGCCGCCAGCAGTAAGAATCTGTCCCTCGCCGGCTACTACTTCCGTCGTCACGCCTACCACCATACCGGCCGTCACGCCCGGCATAATGTGCGGATTGCCAGCCTTGCCAATGCCCACAATACGCCCATTCTTGATGCCAATATCGGCCTTAAAAATGCCAGTGTAATCCAGCACCAAGGCATTGGTAATTACTAAATCTAGCGCGTCGGCTTGGCCTATACCGGCGGCTTGGCCCATACCGTCGCGCAGCACCTTGCCGCCCCCGAACTTGCATTCCTCGCCGTAGGTAGAGTAGTCTTTCTCCACCATGATGAGCAGGTCTGTGTCGCCGAGGCGCACGGTATCGCCTGTAGTGGGGCCGTACATATCGGCGTACGCGCGCCGGTCGATGGGAAGGGACATGAAAAAGGGTTTAAGAAGTAGTTGGTGGCCTTACAATGCGTGCATCAGGCTAATAATAAAGAGCATCAAAAGCATGAGCCCGACATAGGCCACGTTTCAGAAGGCTATAACTATAGGCTTATATGAGTCAAGAAGTCAGGCCATAGTATGAAGCACAGATCGGTAGCGACTAATTGAGTTTTCCTACCGCCATTTCCCGCACTGCTGAATCATCTAGCTTTCCATCAATCAGCCCATTGCCACCATACACGATACGCTCGCCGCCCAGCGCTACCAGCATTACCCGCTTTCGCTCGCCGGGCTCGAAGCGCACGGCAGTGCCGGCCGGAATGTTGAGGCGGTAGCCGTAGGAGAGGGCACGGTCGAACTGAAGAGACGCATTCGTCTCGAAGAAGGGGTAGTGCGAGCCGACTTGCACCGGCCGGTCGCCCATGTTGGTTACGTCCAGTTCCACGGTAGCGCGTCCTTTGTTCAGAAGCAGTTCGCCGGGGGCTAAGTGGTACTCACCGGGAATGGGGCTGCTGGTGTTGTCGGGGGTAGCAAGCGGCTCGGCCCGCGTTAGGCCCGAACTATAGAGGGCCAGCGTAGGGTCGCCCGTTTCGCGGCAGATGGGGTGATGCACCGTGACGAGCTTGGTACCATCGGGGAAGGTGCCTTCTATCTGCACTTCGGCCAATAGCTCTGCCACACCAGGCAGCACGTCTTGGAAACCCAGTACTTGCTTGCCCTTGTTCATGAGTACATCTACCCGCTCACCGTCGCGAATGAACTCTAGCAGCTGGGTAGCAATGAGAGACAGTGCCTCGGGGTAATTTAGCTTGAGGCCGCGCGCATAGCGCTTCTGGGCCACAAAACCGGCCTGGTGCAGCACCAGCTTATCGAGGTCTTTGGGGGATAGGTGCATAACAAGCAGACAAAAGGGAAAGGCCGCTACAGCCGCAGCAAGGGGTTAGACAAGCACGTTGGTATAAATCATCCAGCCGCCATATACAATGCAAATCACCGACGACACGGTAACGGCCCCGGCCTTGAGGTAGCGGTTGATTTTCATGCGCTGGGTAAAAGGAACACTGCACAGGCCCGCTACTACACACATGCCCAAAATGGAGCCGATGCCGAAAATAAACAAGTACAGAATGCTCAGCCAGGTAGTGCGGATTTCGCTCATCACCAGCAAAACCAGGGCGCCACTACCGGCTAGCCCGTGCATGAGCCCCACGGTGTAGGCAAAACGGTGTTGGTAGCGGCCGGATTTGGGGGGCTTACCCCAGTCGAGCAGGCGCATGATGCCCATAGCAATGAGCATGGCACCCACTGCCGCCTCAAAATAACCGGAGTGCAGAAATGTAGCCCGCCCCAGAATGATGACCGACCCAACTAGTACTAGCATGGTTGTGTGGCCCAACCCCCAATAGACGCCGTCGCGCAAGGCTTCCGCCAGCGTATCGCGGCGCGAAATCATGTTACCTACGGCCAGTAAATGGTCGGGCTCAAAGGCATGGCCCATGCCCGCTACTGAGGCAAACAAAATAGGTAAGACAGCTTCCATCGGGACCTACGCTACACTAGGGGTTAACGGCTAAATATAGCGTCCTAACTGGAAAGCAGGGGTATTTTGACAGGGGTAGGGCGAAAAAATGTATTGCTTTATCTGATTGCCTACTGCTAAACAAACCCCTATAAGCGTAAAATGCCCCACTCCTCATTGAGAGAAGTGGGGCATTTTATGGGAGTATGAAAAGCTACTGCTTTTCAGCGTTCCAAAACGACAAGCCTTAGGCAGTTACCTGAGCATCAAGCTTCTGAGCAAGCACGTGCTTAGGCACGGCGCCTACCTGCTTGTCTACTACTTGGCCGTTTTTGAACACCAGCAGCGTAGGAATGCTGCGGATACCAAATTTAGCAGAAGTCTGCGGATTAGAGTCCACGTCAACTTTGCCGATAACGGCTTTGCCTTCGTATTCACCAGCCAGCTCTTCTACTACCGGGCCTACCATGCGGCAAGGGCCGCACCACTCGGCCCAGAAATCCACGAGCACGGGCTTATCGGAGTTGATGATCTGGTCGAAGTTAGCATCGGTAATCTCGATGGCTTTATGTCCCATAACAGTAGGGGGTTTAATGGAATGTGAGTGCTGTTTACGGTCAACCGGGCCGCAAGGTAGCAGATTGCGATTCAACAAGCGTCGGGCCGGAAAGTTCACTCGGCCAAGATGACAGCCTACCCCACCAATGGCGGCTAAGCCCCGATGATGCCAACCACGCGCTGCCTAGGCCACCGGGACCGTATTGCACACCTACTAATAGTTACGAGTGGTAGGCCCGGGCGTATGCTTGTGCCCGGTTGCGTAGCTTATAAAAGACATACAGGTTGAGGAAATGCATAGCTTCCAGAATGAGAAGGATGGTGCCCAGCTTGATGCTAAGCGTCTCTACTGCCGACTGGTAGCTTCTAATGGTATCGGTGCTGCGCAACGTAAGAGTAGCGTAGCCAACGTTGATGAGGTAGAACCCAGTGAGCAGAAGCTTATTCACGGAGTCGGCCAGAGCTTCATTGCCATGAAAAATATCGACTAGGAAGGTGCGGCCATTGGTAAAGAGCGTGCGTGCTACCCATAGGGTGAGGAGCACCGTGGTGGGCAAATACAGCCCGTACACCAGCAAATAGTAATTCATGGCTTTGAGAATTAAGGTGAAGGTGAGAAAAAGTAAAAGCGCGTAAAAAAGCAGATGGGGAAGAGGGCGGCTAAGCTACTTGCGCTAATAAATCGGCTAAGGCCCCGGCGCAGGTAGGGTATCGGAACTGAAAGCCAGCATCCTGCAGGCGCCGAGGAACTACCTTGCGGCTTTTCAGAACCAACTCGGTTTCAGTACCCAGCAGGAAGGCTCCGACCTCTAGCAGCCACTTCGGCTGCGGTATGTGCCACTTTGGCCGGTAGTGCGTATCGAGCAGGCTAGTAAATTCTTGATTCAGAATAGGATGCGGACTACACACGTTGAAGGTTCCTTCCAGCACGGGGCGCCCTATTAGAAATTCTACGGCCCGGCAGAAATCCTGCACGTGCAGCCAACTTACCCACTGCTGCCCGGTGCTTTGGGGTGTACTCAAGCCAAACTTTGCTAGCTGAGCCATTACAGGTAATGCCCCGCCATCGGCCCCCAACACAATAGCTGTCCGCACCACAATGCGCCGCGTACTTGGGGTAGGCATCAGCCAGAACATAGCTTCCCACTGCTGAGCTACCATCTCCGAAAAGTTGCGACCGATGCGGCCCGTGGCTTCCGTATTGGCGGGTGCGTCGCCGGTAGTGTCCTCGTATATGGTGGCAGTAGACGAGTTTATCCATACGGCCGGCGGGTTTTGGCAGGCTGCCACAGCTTCGCCCAACACGCGGGTGCTTTTTATGCGGCTTTGCGTAATAGCCGCTCTGTTGCGGGCCGTATAGCGGCAGTCTACTGAGCGACCAGCCATGTTGAGAAGTACGGCGGCTCCTTCTAACTCAGCTGCCCATGGCCCTAGGGTGCGGCCATCCCACTGAACGGTATTGGGAGTGTTTCGCCGACTCAATAGCACCACATGGTAACCCAACTGGGTGAAATGACGCGTTAAGCGTCTTCCTAAGAAACCGCTACCACCAGCCAGAATCATTTTAGGGCGTGCCACGACAGTAAGAGATAAAGAAGCAATGGATGGGGTAATGTGATGGTGTATTTTAAACTTTCAATAAAAATTGAAATACATAAGCAAAAAAATAAGCTCCCTTTTTAGCCATTAGGGCGCATTAGCTTCATAAAGGTGCTCAAGAACCAGTTTTCATCCGCTTTAATAAGGGTAGAGGCCGCCCGGTTTGCGAAATCAGCAAAGTTCTGAATGTTGCCTATCATCTTGGTAAAAGCCTCTGTTTCTTCAGCCGTGGCAGCGGGCGAGGGCTCTACCTGGCTTATTTCGCCTAGCACGCGCATAATCGGCTCAAGTTCGCGTCGGCGGCGTTCCTGTAGAATTAAGGTAGCTACGCGGTGAATATCTTTCTCAGCTGAGAAAAACTCACGTCGCTCACCAGGGC
Organism: Hymenobacter sp. AT01-02; assembly: GCF_000961955.2. Lineage (NCBI taxonomy): Bacteria > Pseudomonadati > Bacteroidota > Cytophagia > Cytophagales > Hymenobacteraceae > Hymenobacter > Hymenobacter sp. AT01-02. The sequence continues at coordinate 34,910 of NZ_JZIR02000025.1, read as the reverse complement.
GCAACTCCTTGCGCACAATGCCCCAGTCCATAAGGGCCCGGACATTCATGTTGACGTTACCGCGCGAAATCTGCAATTGGTCCATGATATCCTCGGTGCTCAGCGCCCCTACCGATACCAGCAATAATGCGTGTACCTGCGCCATTGTGCGACTAACGCCCCAGGCGGAACCGAGGGTACCCCAGCCTTCAATGAATTTGCGCTTGGCTTCGTCGAGTTGCATAGCTCAAATGTACAGGTGTATTTTAAACTTTCAATAAAAATTGAAAATAAAAAACTGCTTTTTCTGTTTTCACTGGCTTTGACCCGTGCTACTCACTATGGCAAAATTTTGAACCTCTTTCTATAGTACAACTGCCTAGTTGAGCTTATAAAACTTCCTTACCGTCCTTCTTGCTACTAAGAAGCTGAATATTAAATAGTATAGATGCATTTATGTATCAGGAAATAATTGCACTAGTAAGCATTGGACGTAGAAAATAACAAGCTCGGCACTAAGAACAGCAGCCAGTGAAGGGCGTATTAGCCCTCGATGGATACAAGCACGAATTCTTCTTTCCCCTCCCAGAACCCTCCCCGCGTACCCGCCACCAGCGAGGAGCGGCTGGTAATACCAATTATTGAGGAGCACGCCGTTGTTTCTCGCGAAGTGGTAGAAAGCGGGCGTGTCCGGCTTGCCAAAACCGTGCACGAGCGGGAGGAACACTTGGAAATACCGCTTCAGCACGAGGAGATACTGGTAGAACGCGTGGCCATCAACCAATTCGTGGCTGACGGTGCGCCTACCCCAGGTACCCGCTATGAAGACAACGTTACAATTATTCCCGTGCTACGAGAAGTAGTTGTGACGCGCCTACTCGTGGTGGAGGAGATTCGGGTGCTAAAGCGTGTCGTGCAAACCACACACACTGAGCCCGTAACACTGCGCCACGAAGAACTACACGTAGAGCGCCAGCCCGCTGCGGCCAGTGCTGCTACCCCACTCTCACCCAATACGCCTTCCACTAATTCTTAATTCTTTCTCCTAACCTATTCACCTAATTTTTTTGTCATGAACCAGACCGTAGTAGGAATTTTCGATACCGCACAAGAAGCCCAACAAGCCGCCCGTCAACTCGCCGCCGCTGGCTTTACTCAAGATAGTGTTGATGTAGCCTCCCACGGAGCCAATCAGTCGGGCAATGCTTCCGGCAGCAACTATTACAATAGCACAGGCACCGCCACCGAAGGAGTAGCAGACGCCGCCGGCCGTACGGGCGATGGTATCAGCAATTTCTTCAGCAATCTGTTCGGCGGCGACGACGATAATGACGCCAGCAGCCGTTACTCGCACGTAGCTCGCCAAAGCGGCTCGATAGTAACCGTCCATTGCCAGTCAGCTGAGCACGCACACCGTGCCGCTGAAATTCTGGACCAAGCTGGTGCCGTGGACGTAGATGAGCGTGCCGCCCAAACCGGCTACGTAGCCAACAACCTCCAAGCTGATCAAACAAACCAAGCTACTGCCAACACGACGGATGCTGGCCTATCGGCCCAGGTTATTGAAGAGAACCTGCAAGTAGGCAAGCGGGTAGAGCAGACGGGCGGTGCCCGTCTACGCAGCCGCATTGTAGAGCGCCCAGTAGAAGCAAGCGTGCGTTTGCGCGAAGAGCATGTGAACGTAGAGCGTCACCCCGTTAACCGCCCGGCTACCGAAGCTGATTTCGCTGCCTTTAAAGAAGGTGAAGTAGAGATTACGGAAAGTGCCGAACGCGCTGTAGTAGGTAAAGAAGCCCGCGTGGTAGAAGAAGTAACCCTTGGTAAGGAAGTAACTGAGCGCGAAGAAACCATTCGCGACACGGTGCGCAAAACGGAAGTAGACGTGGAGCGCCTCAACGATACGACTACCAACCGGACTGGCTACACCACCGACGAAGAGCAACTTCGCTCGTAGTCTTATCACCAGAACACAAAAAAGGGCGCCACTTGTGGCGCCCTTTTTTGTGTTCTGGTGATTGCCTAAATCAGTTGGCAAGCGTCAATTTCCATTTCGCGCATCTTCCGAATAAACTCTTTTGGTTCGATGCGGTAGCGGCGGGAGTACGTGTCTACGGTTAGGTGCTCGTGCGGCTCGGCAAACTTAATTTCTAGCTTCTTAGAGCCGGCGGCACCCTCTACTGCCTCCATAAAGCGGTCCATGAAGGGCTCCGTAATGGTGCGCAGATCGAGCTGTACGCGCACACCATTTGCTAGCTTCTCGGCCACGTTGAACAAGGGCTCCATGGTCAGGATCTTGAACTCAAACTGGTCGGAGTCGCGGAAACGTTGGGCGTACTTACCCCGGATATACATGGGTGGTACCTGCTCCTTGTCGTAGTTACGCGGGTTAATAAGGGCCGAGAAGCGGGAGTAGTCGTCGCGGAACAGGGCTAAATTAAGGCTTGATTCGTAGTCTTCCACGCTGAACGAAACGAAGGGCTGACCCGTCTTGGTGGTTTTGAATAGCACGTTGGAAATCAGTCCGGCCACCGTCACCTCGCGGTTCTTGTAGTTCTCTACCTTATCCAACCCACAGGTGCAGTAGGAGTCAATTTCGAGCTTGTAGTCGTCTAGCGGGTGGCCAGATAGGTAGAAGCCTACTACTTCCTTTTCGCGGCGCAACTGCTCCGTGGCAGGCCAGGCTTCCATGTCGGCTACCTTCGGAAGAGGCATGGCTACCGCCCCGAAAGCTCCACCCCCAAACAAACTCTGCTGGGCCGATTCCTGCTCCTGCTGGTACTGCTGGCCCATGCGCACGGCCTTATCGATCAGGTTCTGGTCGCCGGCTGGGGCTTCCACAAACTGGCGGCGATGATACCGCTCAAACGAGTCGAAGGCCCCCGACAAAGCCAGGCTTTCAAACGTTTTCTTGTTGACGGCGCGCAGGTTTACCCGCTTCGAGAAGTCGAAGATGTCGGTAAATGGCCCTTTCTTGTCGCGCTCGGCTACAATGTTCTCAATGGCCGCCTCGCCCGCTCCCTTCACGGCCGCCATGCCAAAGCGGATCTGGCCCTTTTCGTTAACGTTGAACTTGAGGATGGATTCGTTTACGTCGGGGCCGAGTACGGCCACCCCTTGGCGGCGGGCTTCCTCAATGAAGAAGGTTACCTTCTTGATGTCCGACATGTTGTTGGTCAACACGGCGGCCATGTACTCGGCAGGATAGTTGGCCTTGAGGTAGCCCGTCTGGTAGGCTACTACCGAGTAAGCCGCGGAGTGGGAGCGGTTGAAGCCGTAGGCCGCAAACTTCTCCATCACGTCAAATACCTCGTTGGCTTTCTTGGCCACAATGCCGTGCAGCTTTTTAGCTCCCTCGCAGAATTTCTCCCGCTCCTGGGCCATCTTCTTCATGTCCTTCTTACCCATAGCGCGGCGTAGCAAGTCGGCACCACCCAGGGAATAGCCAGCCAGAATCTGGGCGGCCTGCATAATTTGCTCCTGGTACACCATAATGCCCTGGGAGTAATTCAAGATGGGCTCCAGCAGCTCGTGCGGGTATTCAATTTCCTCGCGTCCGTGCTTGCGGTTAATGAAGTTTGGAATGAACTGCATGGGGCCCGGGCGGTACAGGGCGTTCATGGCAATCAGGTCCTCAATATTGGTCGGCTTAAGGTCCTTGAGGTACATGCGCATACCCTCGGATTCAAACTGGAACGTACCAATGGTGTCGCCGCGCTGGTAGAGTTCGTAGGTTTTGGGGTCGTCGAGCGGGATGTCATCGATGTTGATATCAACGCCGTGGTTCTTCTTAATCAGGGCCAGCGCATCCACAATAATCGTGAGTGTTTTAAGCCCCAGGAAGTCCATTTTGAGCATCCCAGCACTCTCAATCACCTTACCGTCGAACTGGGTTACCAGCAGGTCCGAGTCCTTAGAGGTGCTGACGGGTATGTACTTGGTGATGTCGTCGGGGGCGATGATAACGCCCGCGGCGTGAATGCCGGTGTTGCGCACCGAGCCTTCCAGCTTCTCAGCCAGGCGCAGAATCTGCCCGCGCAGGTTGTCGGGGGCATCGTCGCGCCGGATCATGTCCAGCTCCTGGTTTTCAGCAAAGGCCTTTTGCAGGGTAGTACCCACTTGTTCGGGCACCATCTTAGCTAGCTCGTTGGTAGCGGGCAAGGGCAGTTCCATGGCCCGCGCTACGTCCTTAATGCTGGACTTGGCGGCCATAGTACCGAAGGTGATAATCTGGGCTACCTGAGTTTTGCCGTACTTATCCACCACGTAGTCAATCACGCGCTGGCGGTTCACGTCGTCAAAGTCGATGTCGATATCGGGCATCGACACACGCTCAGGATTCAGGAAGCGCTCAAACAGCAGGGAGTACTTGATGGGGTCGATGTTGGTGATACCCACGCAGTAAGCCACCGCTGAGCCAGCCGCCGAGCCCCGGCCTGGCCCCACGGCCACGCCCATGTCGCGGCCGCGGTTGATGAAGTCCTGCACAATGAGGAAGTAACCCGCGAAGCCCATCGTTTCAATGATGCGCAACTCGTAATCGAGACGTTCCTCTATTTCCGCGGTGCGCTCGGAGTAGCGCGGCCGGTCGCCCTCGAATGCACCCTTGTACGTGAGGTGGCGTAGGAAAGCGTCGGCGGTGGGGTGCTCAACAGGTAGGGGGAAGTTGGGGAGCAGAATATCGCGCTGCAGCTTGGGCGGCGTAATCTTATCCACAATTTCATTGGTGTTGTCCACACTTTCCGGCACATCCCGGAATAAGTGGTTCATTTCCTCCTGGCTCTTGAAATAGAACTGGTCGTTGGGGAAACCAAAGCGCGAGCGGGGCTTGGGCATCTGGGCTTCCTCATCAATGCGCATAAGCTGGCGACGCACTTGGTCGTCGGACGAGGCCAGGGGACGCAGGTTGTCCAAATGGTCGTAGAGTACTTTGTTGTCCGAGGACATCAACCGGAAGTACTTGGTTTGGAAGTCACCCACCGGAATGCTGTGCTCCTCACCGGTATTCACGCACAGCAGCAAGTCGTGGGGCGCAAAGTCGTCCTGATTGACGTAGTGGGAGTCGTTGGTGCAAATTACCTTGACGTTGTACTTCTTAGCCCACTTTAGCAGCACCTGATTCAGGTCCTCCTGGCTTTTGCCCGTGTTGTCGATGTTCTCGATGCCGTGGCGCTGAATCTCGATGTAGTAATCTTCCCCAAAAACATCTAACCACCACTTCAGCAGCTTTTCAGCTTCTTCCTCCGTTTTCCACAGCAGAGCCTGCGGAATCTCGGCCCCGATGCAGCAGGAGGTGGCAATCAGCCTTCGCTGTACTGGAGCAGCAGTTCCTTATCGATGCGGGGGTACTTGGAATACACGCCCTCAATGAAGCTCATGGAGCAGAGCTTCGCCAAGTTTTGATAGCCGGCCTGGTCTTTAGCTAGCAGCAGCTGGTGGTGACGTACGTCCCGCTCGCCCTTTTCCCGGCTGAAAGCCTTTTTGTGCCGGTCTTCCACCAGGTAGAATTCACAGCCCACAATAGGCTTCACGTTGTACTTATTTGCCTCGGCTACGAAGTTGAAGGCTCCGAACATATTGCCGTGGTCGGTGAGAGCTACGGCGGGCATGCCATCGGCCTGAGCCTTTTTCATTAGGGCCGAAATGCTGGCCTGACCATCGAGGAGGGAATATTGGGTGTGGCAGTGAAGGTGCGAGAAAACGGGCATGGGCAAGGCGCTTTGCGCCGTTAGGGCGCGAAGCGGAAAGTAAAGTTACCCATGAAACAGCCGTGGGGAAAGATTGCGCGCTAAGGGATTTTGGCGTATTACTATAATCAGCTCCAGCGTTTGTTTTATGTCACCCCCAAGCTGCACGAATACTGGTGCGGCCAGCCTACACAAAGTTGCGAGTGAAGAAAATAGGCTGAGAAAAAAAGATTCGAGAACTGTTTTTTTAGCTTGGCCCCCTTGGATTCCTGCAGAGCGTTCTGAACCGTAGGCTGCCCAAGGGCCTTGTTGCGCAGCACGTTCACACCTATCCATAAACAGAAAAAGGCAGCCACCACGTGCTGCCTTTCCTGAGTGAAATATGCGTTTGATAAGATTATTGGGCGGCTTCCACAAGCAGTACTTCGCCGATTTTTACGCCATTATCTGGCTTGGCGTTCCAAGCCTGTAACTGCGCTGGCTTCACGTTGTACTGCTTAGCAATGCTGAATAGGGTTTCGCCTTTTTGCACCGTGTGCTTTTTGGCGGCGGCTAAGGAGGTAGCAGGGGTGGGAGGGCTAGCTACCAGGTTGTTGGTGGGCCGGGCAGACGTAGCAGGGGAAACCGCTGCTACCGTTGGAGTAGGGGCAGTACGCGCAGCCGTAGCCGCCTTGGGCATGCCTATAAAGCCAGCTGCTTGCAGTCGTTCGGCTGCCGTTTTCAGGGCTGGATTCTTGGCGGCTCGGGCGTTGAACCCCTTGTACTGGGGGCTACGCAATAAGGTCTGCAACTCAATTTGCCAGGGCTGCTGGCGTAGGCGCTGAGTGAGTACGCGCTGCTGCTCAGGATTAAGATCTGCCGTATACTGACGCAACCGCTGGTTGAGGGGCGTAATGTCGCGCACGGCGGCATCAATCAACTCAATGGCTTTGGCATCGTTGGGCTCGTAGTAGATGCTACGCAACTGGCGTACGCTCGTTTGCACTAGCCCCGACATCACCCGCACAGAATCGTCGGAAAGGGTTGGCGAAAGAGTTACTTGTTGGGCCCGGCTGGCAAAAGAACACAGAGATAAAGCAGCCAGTAGGGAAAAGGTACTGAAGGCACGCATCAGAAAGGAAAAGAAAAATTATAACGTAATCGGAAGGGAAGGGTACGCCCGTAGTGCTGCCTTACTGCGCCGCTTGGACTATAAGAACTTCCCCAATCTTAACCCCCATATCGGGCTTGCTATTCCACTCCTGTAACTGGGCTGGCTTTACGCCATAGCGGCGGGCAATGCTGTACAGGGTTTCCCCCTTTTGTACTGTGTGGCGGGTAGCAGCAGGGGCCGTAGGAGCCGGCGTAGCGGGAACAGGCTTGGTAACAGGCAAGGTAGGGGCCGGCGAGGCAGGAGGAGCACTGTTGGTGGGGGGCGCTACGCGGAGCACTTGCCCGATGCGCAGGCTCGGGTTCGGGGCCAAGTTGTTCCACGCTAAAATATCGGCCGGGCGCAGGGAGAAGCGGCGCGCTACGGAATATAGGTTTTCCTTAGGCTCTACGGTGTGCAGGCCGCTAGCCGGTATGGGTTCCACCACCGTAGGCACGGGCGTAGGCGCCGGAGCAGGAGGGGAGGTAGCTGGCGGCGCCACAGGCGTTGGTGTAGCGGGCCTTGGGGCTGGTACTGGGGTAGGAGTGGCTGCGGGTACGGGCTCTTCCTCCGTTTCGCGGGGCTCATCGGCTACGGGTGCTGGCGTTGGTAAGGGCTTGCGAGGCGCCGGAGCAGCGGCGGCTGGGATAGCAGGGCGCTCGGTATAAACGCTGGGAGCAGAAGCGGTAGTAGGAGCCGGCTGGGTAGGTGCCGGTGGAAGCTCGTTTAAGTTTTCGGTGTGGTCGTCGGTTGCGCTGTCGGGTTGCACCACGGTACCGTTGGCTGAGGTGTCTTCTGTCTCAGAGGTAGTGTCTTCCAGCACCCGCATTGCCTCGGCGGTGCGGCCCCGATACGGTTCCTTCTCCACTTGGGGCTTAGCAGGGGCAGAAGCTGCCGCAACGGGCTTTTCGAAAGCCGCTAGGGCCGTAGCATTGTTGCCGTCGGCATACTCCACGGGTACATTTTTCGGGCGTGTGTGCTGCAGCCACAGTACCCGGCCAGGGCGCAGTTCCTCGTTGCGCGGCATGCGGTTTTTGCTCCAGATAGCTTTGGCACGCATGCCGTACTTCTGCGATACGGTAGCAACGCTTTCGCCGGGGCGGGCTACGTGATATTCTACTTCGGCCTTGTCGCGCTTCTTCTGCACGAAGTAAGGCTGGCCGGGTACAATGTTGTCAAAGGCAAACAAGTCATTGTACTGCATGAACTTGCGCATCTTCAGCTTGGCCCGCTTAGCCAATGACTCTTTGGTGTCTCCGGGCAGGGCAACCACCGCCCGCAGCCCATTCACGCGCACAAACTCCGCATCCTCAGGGTCGGGGGTGGGCTTGTTCAGCAGTTGGCCAGCCGTAGCGTTTTTCTGCTGGGCTGCTAGCGCCGTCATCTGCATGGGGTCGGTGATGGGGACCACCATGGTGTATACCCGGTCGGTGGGTACGGTGGGTGCCAGCAGCCATCGGTTGTACTTCGCTAGCTCGGCTGGCTCTTGCTGCAAGCCTTCTGCCATGATAGACAAGGGTTGCCCGGCGGGGGCCGGAAACTCCTGCAGCAGCAGAGGGGGTTTGGTGTTGAGGCCCACGGCCGACTCGAAGGCCAGCTTGTGAGCTACGAACGTGAGAATGTAGGGGTGGGTCTGCTCCGTTAGCTCGACATCCGTGGCGTCGTAGTCGGTGGGCAGGGTGTAGGGCTTGGTACCCGTAAGCCCCAGGTTGTAGCTCAGCAGAGAGTTGACCCAGTTGTGAAAGGTTTTGTTATTGCGCAACAGGTACTGGGCAGCGGCCTTAGAAGAGGCCGTAATGTGTTTGCGCTCATCAATAGCGTCGTTCATCAGCAACCCAAAGTCGGCCGCCGATTCGCGCTTAAACTGCCAGTACCCCACCGCATCATGAATGCTCTGGGCATCACCCTGCAGGCCGCTTTCTTGGAGGGCCAAGAAGTGAAAATCCAGGGGAAGGCCTTCTTGCTGAAATACCCGGTCGATGAGGGGAAAATAAGCATCGGCCAGAATTACGCGGGCCTGGAATGAAGCGGGGTGGCGCCGCAACGCGTCTACCTTTTGCTGCACGGCTTGGCGGCCGCCATCGGTGAGGCGCAGGTGCAAGCCGGCCACGTCCACGGTGCGCGGTACTGGCACCGACTGAGCGGCGGCGAGCAGAGGCAGCAGGCCGCACAGGAAGAATACAAGTCGTTTCATTGAAAAACAGGCAACACGCGGGCCCTGCACATGCACGTAGCCGGCTTTGTGCCTACAAAGTAGAAGAAAAATCAGGGGAGTTGGCCATGTCCTGCGCCAAGTACAACAGAATGGTAGAATACTACTTGGCGCCGTACTGATTCTATCCCGACGGTCCTACTGCCTCGGCAGTACCTTGCTCAGCAAGCCAGAAAGTAAATTTCTAAGCTGTAGCCGGCGCCAAAAGTAGCGAATGAGGTGCGCGTGCAAACCCTTCGTACAAGCAGCAACGCCGCCGCGGTGAGGCGACGGCGTTGCTATAGTGTTTAGAACAAAGGAGAGTGAAGGCTACATGCCGCCCCCCGCAGGCGGGCCATAGCCGCCCGGACGCCCCCCACCAGCGGGTGGGCCGAAGCCGCCCGGGCGCTGCCCCTGCGGGCGGCGCTCTTCACTAGGCGCTGTGTCGTCGCGGCTGGCACCGTTGAAGGAACGAATGTTGTACGTGAACATCACCATGAAATAACGCTGCAGGATGTTGGTCTGCGTCGTTTCAAAGTAGGCCGCCGTGTTGTTGACCTGAATGTTGTTGTTCTGCTTTAGCAGGTCGAAGGCGTAGAGTTTAATTTCGCCTTGCTGCTTTGCAAATATCTTTTTGCCCAGGGACGCATTCCAGAGCACAAAGTTTTGGTTGTAGCCCGCCGTCAGACCCGTGTACAGCTGATGGCGAATGTCGGACTGTAGCGTAATGCCTTTGGCCAGAATCCAGCTGAGGCGCAGGGAAGTATTCTGCCGGAAGTACTGGCGGTTTACCTGGCTGGCCAGGGTATTGCTTACGTAGCTCTGGCTGGAATTAGAGGAAATCGTAAAGTCTAGCTCGGGGCTCACGTTGCTGCTCAGTACTACCCCCAGGCCCACAGAAGGCGTGCGGCTATAGTTCAACTCGCCAAACACCAAGCCCGGCGACTGGGAGTAGGTAGCATTGGCATTCACGTTGAGGTTAGACTTGATGAAGCTCAGCGGCAAGCTATAGTTGATGAAGGACCGTAGGCTGTATTGCTTATCCAGGTTGACGGGGCGCGTGAGCTGACCACCGGCCGGAATTACAATGCCTTCAAACGTAACGGGCCCACTGGCGGCGTACACGGTGCTATTGGTGATGTAGTTATTCGTGTAGGAGCCGCTCAGCAAGGCGAAAAAGGAGGTTGACTTCTCTGGAACGGCCGAAGAGTAGCGCAGAAACAGATTGTGCTGGTTTTCTTGGCGCAGGTTGGGGTTGCCCGTTGTGAGCTGCAGCGGGTTTGCATTGTTGACTACTTCTTGCAGTTGGCTGATGTTAGGCGAGTTGGTGCGCATCTGGTAGTTCAGACGCAGGTTTTGCTGGCGCGAGAAGTTGTAGCGTACCATGGCGTTGGGCAGCACGTTCAGGAAGGTGCGCTCTGTAAGGGCCGGCCGCGGGTAAGTTTGGTCGCTACGGAGTTGGGCGTGCTGCACTGTGGCGCCGGCCATCCACTGAAACTCTTTGTTTTGAAACCGGTACGTTAGGCCTCCGGAGTTGGTCAGGTAGCGGCTTTCGAATACACTGCTGAGCGTATCGTTGAGAAGGGAATATTCTTGCTCGCCGGGCGAAAAGTTGTAGGTCTTCTTATCAGAATCGTTGGGAGTGTAGGATACCCGGTACTCGGCCTGCAACTGGCTGTACTGGCCCAGCGGCTCCGTGTAGTTGATGTTGCCATTCCACGCCCAACCCGTTTGGGTCAGTTCGGAGAACTGATTGAGCAGGGCCGTTTGGGTAGCGCCCGTCGTATCAACCGAGGAAGTATTGGAAAGCAGCGTGTTGTCGCCGTTTTTGTCGTTGTAGGTGGTGTTCAACCCCACGGATACCGTTCGGCCCTTCTTCACGAAGCGGTGGCGGTACAGGAGCTGGTTGCCTGCTGTAATGCCCGTGAGGGCCGAGCGGTAGGAGCTGTTGTTGCCCCCTTGGCTTTGCTCTGCTTCACTGGCCGCTACCTCAAACGTGCGGCCGTCGAGCAGGCTGTTGCCGGTGTTGCGCTGCACCGAGAGGCTGGGCCGCCACAAAAGCGAGTTCAGCGAGTCGAACTTGTGGTCGAGGCGCATATTGAACCGGTTGTTGATATTGCGGCTAGTGCTCAGTGAGTTCTCGCTATAGCGCAAGTCCTGGCTGAGGCCGCCTGGAGCCACGTAGCGGCGTAGCAAGTTGCTGCTAGCGGTATTGTCGCTCAGGTTGAAGAAGTAGCTGCCTTGCACATCCGTCTTGGTGCCCCACATGTTGGAGTAGTTGAGGCCGATAGCGTGCGTTTTTGAAATGCCGCCCTGCTGGCCCACTTGGAAGTCACTGGCGTTACCGCCACCACCGCCCCCGCCGGCCCGGCCGCCGCCTTGGCCCCGTTGGCCCTGGCCGCCCCCACCGCTCTGGCGCGAGTTGCCTACTACCCCCAACAAGTCCTCGGTGCCAAAGTTTTGCTGATTGATATTGTTGCTCTGGGCCACCACGGAAAGGCGCTGCTTGCCCTTAAACTGGTTGATGTTGCCACTGACTTGGTACCGGTCGTCCTGAGGGCCATACCCGGCCTGCACCCGCCCAAACTGACCATTGCGGAACTGGGGCTTAGTGACAATATTGATAGTTTTCTGCTGGTTGCCGTCGTCGAAACCCGTGAACTGGGCTTGGTCGGAGGCGCGGTCATACACCTGAATCTTGTCGATAACTTCGGCCGGGATGTTCTTGAGCACGGCGTCGGGGTCGTTGCCGAAAAACTCTTTGCCATCTACCAGAATGCGCTGTACCTGCTCGCCCTGGGCCTGCACCTTGCCGGAAGCGGGGTCAACCGTGACGCCCGGCATTTTGGTGATGAGGTCCTGCGCATTTGCGTCGGGGTTGGTTTTGTAAGAGCCAGCGTTGAACTGCGACGTATCGCCCTTTTGCACGGCGGCGGCAGCTTTGCTACCACTTCCACTCCCTTAAGGGCTACTCCGCCCGACGACATACTGAGCGTGCCGAGCGCTACTGGCTGGCCCGCCAGCGAGAATTGGCGCTGTAAGGTTTGGTACCCCAGGAAAGAAACCGAAAGCTCGTAACGTCCAGCGGGCAGACCTGCTACCGTGAAGTTGCCATCAGAATCGGCGGCGGCCCCGCTTTTTACGGAGTCGGCGGAGAGGCTGCGCACCAGTACGTTGGCCCCAATCAACGGCGACTGATCCTTACCGTCCAGAATGCGCCCGCTCACGGAGGACTGAGCCTGCGCGGCCCCAACGCTGGCCCACAGCAGCAGTAAAATAAGTAGAAGATGTTTTGGCATAAACGAGGGGAGGATGAACCACTAGCCGCAATAGACGCAAAAGACCACGCCGCGTTTAATGCGCGCGGCGCTTTAAATCCATGAAAAGCAAAGAAAGTCCAGTGCTACCCCCTAAGCAGCGTATTTCTATTTTTTACGCACTAGCAATAATCCATCACGCAGGGGAAGAAACACGTTCTCCACCCGTTCGTCGGCCTGCACCTTGTCGTTGAAGGCGCGGACTGCGTGCGTGTCTTTATCGGAGGGCTTGACGGGGTAGGAGTCTACCACTTTGCCGCCCCAAAGTACATTGTCGATCAGCACGAACCCTCCTGGCCTCACCTGGGGTAAGACCAATTCGTAGTAGGTGTCATTATTGATCTTGTCGGCGTCAATAAACACCAAATCCCAGGGTTCGTGCAGCGTAGGCAAAATAGTGCGCGCGTCGCCAATGTGCAGTTGAATCTGGGTTTCCCGGCTGGCTTCGCGCAGGTAGCGCCGGATGCGGCTTTCGAGTTCTGGATTTTGCTCCACGGTGTGGAGTACGCCCTCGGCGGCCAGCCCCTCCGCCAAACACAGCGCCGAATAGCCCGTGAAGGTGCCCAACTCCAGTACCCGATGCGGGCGCACCATATGGCTCACCATGCTCAGCAAGCGGCCCTGGGCGTGCCCCGACAGCATGCGGGCGTGCAGCAGCTGCACGTGAGTTTCGCGGTTGAGGCGGGCGAGGAGGGGGTTTTCGGCGGTAGTATGCTGGTCGGCGTAGAGTTGAGCTTCGTCGGGGGAGTACATGCGTGGGAAAATAAGGTGTTATGCTACCACAAAAGGCCCACCTGAAGCTGTCTTGTAGAAGACAGCTTCAGGTGGGCCCAGTAGATAAGGTTAGAAAATGGGGAGCAGGCGAAATTTCCAAACCAGAAAACCCGCCTTACCGGCTTCATAAACAGCACCTACTACGCGGTAGAGGCCTTCGTAGCGGTAGCTCATACTGGCTTCGGTAGGCACCTTGCGAAAAACCCGCACGGGCCGCCCGGTTTCTAAGCTGTAGCGCAGCAGTAGGTTGCGGCCCGTCATTTCCTGGTTGGTCACCTGCTTGCCCGTACGTGGGTCGCGGCCACCACTGCCAGAGTAGATAATTTCCTCCTCGCGAAAATCGTCATCTTCATACTGGTCGGCCAGGATAATGGAGTCGGCGCCTTCGGCTTCACTGCCGCTTACACCCGCCCGGGTAGGTCGGTGCAGTCCGGCCCGGCTCAACTCCAGCCGATTGGCAAACAAGTCACCGGGCCGGTAGTAGCTAATATGACCGAAGATGGGCATGGCGGATAGGTAGGAGGAAAGAGCCGGAGCAGGAAGATAGAGCTAGCCAAGACACGCCGGTAGCAATACGCTACGCTAGGCCGTGGCTTAGCCCCACTACCTCCCACCTAAGCTAGCGGTTGAGGTTACTCGGGCACGTATTGCAGTACGCTCAGGTTGTCCTCGTGCAGAATATCGTTGGCTAGCCCTAGTAGTTCCGGGGCTGTAATCCGGCGCACCCGCTCGAAAATTTCATTGAGCGACTCTACCCGCCCAATATCGAGGGTGCTCTTAGCAAGGAGCTGCATAAGCCCCCCGTTGCTTTCCTCCGCCATTGCCAACTGACCCATGAGCTGTTCCTTCACGTTGTGCAACTGGGTAGTTGTCAGGGCTTGTTCGCGCAGGCGCTTTAGCTCCTTTTGCACCAGCGAAATGGTGCGGTTCACTTGCTTTTTCTCGGTGCCGAAGTAAATGCCGAACAGGCCCGTATCAGTATAAGGCGAGTAGGTAGCATCAATGGTATACACCAGGCCATACTTTTCGCGCACGGCTAAGTTGAGGCGGGAGTTCATGCCGGGCCCACCTAGTAGGTTACTCAGCAGGAAAAACGGAATGCGTCGCTCATCTTCAATAGCGTAGGCTGGGCCCCCAATCAGGCAATGAGCCTGCGTAATAGGCTTGCGCTCGATACGCTCCAGCCGCTGGTAACTGGTAAACGGTCGGCGGGGACGCTCGCCCAGCTGGGCCGGAATGGGTGCCAGGTACTTGTCGGCCATACGCTTCACATCCTTGAAGGGTAGGTTGCTCACGGAGCTGAACACCAACCGGTCGGTGCGCACGTTTTCGGCCAGAAACTGCCGAAAGTCGGCCTGTTGGAAGCCACTCACACTTTCCCGGGTCCCCAGGATATTATGCCCCAAGGAATGGTGGGCAAATACCACGTCGTCGAAGTCGTCGATGATGGCGTCTTCGGGAGCATCGTGGTACATAGACATTTCCTCCAGAATCACCCCGCGCTCCTTCTCAATCTCCTTCTCGGGAAATACCGAGTGAAAAGTAAGATCGGTCAGCAGTTCAAAAGCCCGCTCGAAGTGGGTGCTTAGCAGAGAAGCATAGAAGCAGATTTTCTCCTTGGTGGTATAGGCGTTCAGCTCCCCGCCCACCGTCTCTAGGCGGTTGAGGATGTGGAAGCTTTTGCGTTTCTCGGTACCCTTGAAGGCCATATGCTCCCAGAAATGCGCCAAGCCTTGCTGACTTGGCTTTTCGTCGCGGGAGCCAATGTCGAGCAGGAAGCCGCAATGCGCAATTTTGGTGTGCGGAACAGTTTTATGTAAAACCCGGATGCCATTAGGCAACTCGTACAGGTCGTAGTCAGGCATTGTGTGAGGTCTAAAAGACGATAAGCCGAAGCGTATACTACTGCTCCGGCCTTGTATAACTATCCAGCCCGGCCGGTAGGTTTCAGGAAGTTGCAAAGGTACGCAGCCGCACTCCCTACTCAAGCCCTAGCGGCATGCTGGTACAGCAAGGGCGCACTACCCATTTGCCAGCAACTAAGCGCACCTTACGCCAGTTCCTGCTCCCGCTCGGCCAGTACGGCTAGGAGTTGGCTGGTCTGAATATCATGGGCGCAGCGGAAATGGCCCAGGGGGCAAGCTTTGTAGCCATGCAGCCCACAGGGCCGGCACTCCAGGGGGTGGGGAATTTCTACTACCCTAGAAAATGGGCTGAGGGGCCCAAACCCAAAGGCGGGCACCGTGGAGCAATACACCGCGCAAACCGGAGCGCCTACTGCCGAGCACAGATGCATAGGGGCCGAGTCGTTGACGTAGTTGAGCACGGCCCCCCGCATAAGCGCCGCCGAAGCCAGCAGGGACATGTTGCCCGCCAGATTAAACACGTTGGCTCGGGTAGTGCGCGCCAGGAGCTGTTCGCAAGCCTCTACATCGGGAGGGCCACCTAGCAGAAATACAGTGTAGCGGGGCGGTAGTGCCGCTAGCAGCTTCAGCCACTGCTCTTCCGGAAACTGCTTGGTAAACCACACCGAGGTAGGCGCAATGCAGATGTAGGGCCCACCCGCCGCCAAGCGTGCCAGCTCGCTAGCGGATGCTTCGTCGGGAGGGGTAGGGTAGAGGTGGGGCGGAATGGTGGGGCCGTTATAGGCTAGGTCGAGCAGGTGCAGGTTGCGCATTACTTCGTGCACACCGTCGCCGAGCACGTGCGGTACGGCTCGCGTGAAGCGGAACGCGAATGGGTTTTTGTCGAAGCCCACGCGTTCCGCAGCATTTGAGAAAGCCGTGAGAAAGCCCGTGGATGCAAACCGCTGGAGCGTAACCACGCGTCCATAAGGTGTTTTTCTGATTTGCTGGAGCAGGTGCCACAAGCCCCGGTACTTTTCTTTCTTCTTATCCCAAATGAGCACGTGCCGCACGTGCGGGTGCCCCTTCAGCAGGCCCTCGTTGCCTTTGCGCACCAAAAAGTCTACCGGCGTGTCGGGCTCGGTGCGGTGCAGGTAGTCCAGCAGCGCCGTGGCTAAAATCACGTCGCCGATGAAGGCAGTTTGAATAAGGAGAACGGCAGGGCGGGACGAAGCAGGCATGGCAACGGAAAAGCAAAGGGCAAAGATACCGCACGGGTGAGCGGTTCGCTACATGCACCAGGGCAGCGTAGCCTGCTAGCTCTAGTTGGCTAGCCCCGGAAAGCGGCGGCTTGGGTAGCCACAACTATTTCCCTCCCTTCGGAGCCAAACCCAGCCGAACGCTAGAAAGATACGCTACGGAGCCATTCATAAGCTAAACCCGCTGGGAACTGCCTAACTTGCCCCGGCCGCTTCGGCGGCTTCCGTTTGTGCCACTTTACTTTGCTTTGTGCCCATGCGCTACGGCTCAATTTCGCCCGACCTGTTTATTCAGAACCGCCGCCGCTTTACCCAGCAGCTGCCCCCGGCCTCCCTGGCCATCTTCCAATCCAATGACATCATGCCGACCAATGCCGACGGTACGATGGCATTCCGCCAGAACAGCGACCTGTTTTATCTCTCGGGCGTAGATCAGGAAGAAAGCATCCTGGTAATCTTCCCAGATGCCGCCCTGCCCCAGTACCGGGAAATTCTGTTTCTAAAAGAAACCAGCGAGCATATTTTGGTGTGGGAAGGCTATAAGCTGACCAAAGAGCAAGCCCGCGAGCAAACCGGCGTGCGCACCATTATGTGGCTTGAGTCCTTCAAAACGGTGCTGCCGGCTCTTATGAACGAGGCCGAAAACGTGTACCTGAATTCCAACGAGCACATTCGGGCCGTGGTGGAGGTAGAAACCCGCGACGCCCGCTTCGGCAAGTGGCTGCGTGAGGCCTACCCGCTGCACCAGTACCGCCGCGCCGCGCCCATCCTGCACCACCTGCGGGCCATCAAGAGCGACGAGGAAATTCGTTTGATGCGCCGCGCCTGCGACATTACCGATAAGGCCTTCCGCCGCCTGCTGGGCTTTGTGAAGCCCGGCGTGATGGAGTATGAAATTGAGGCCGAAATCTCCCACGAGTTTCTGCGCAATGCTTCCCGTGGCCCCGCTTACGGTAGCATCATTGCCTCGGGTGCCAACGCCTGCATCTTGCACTATGTGAGCAACGACCGGGAATGCAAGGATGGCGACGTGCTGCTCATGGACTTTGGCGCGGAGTACGCCAATTATGCCGCCGACCTTTCACGCTCCATCCCGGTGAATGGGAAGTTCACGAAGCGCCAGCGCGACGTGTACGAAGCGGTATTGCGCGTAATGAAGTTTGCTACCGGCAAGCTCATAGCCGGCAATCAGATTGAGGAGTACCACGCTGCCGTAGGGAGCTTCATGGAGCAAGAGCTTATCAAGCTAGACCTACTGAATGAGTCTGATGTGCGCAACCAAGATCCGGCTGCGCCTTTATATAAGAAGTACTTCATGCACGGCACTTCGCACTACCTTGGCCTTGATGTGCACGACGTGGGCGCTAAGTACCGCGTGTTCGAGCCAGGCATGGTGTACACCTGCGAGCCGGGTATTTATATCCGCGAAGAAGGATTGGGTGTTCGTCTCGAAAATGACATTCTCATTACCAATTCGGGAAACGAGGACCTCATGAAAAATATCCCTCTTGAAGTAGACGATATTGAGCGATTGATGCAAGCCAACCGGTAGC
This sequence comes from Hymenobacter sp. AT01-02, assembly GCF_000961955.2. NCBI lineage: Bacteria > Pseudomonadati > Bacteroidota > Cytophagia > Cytophagales > Hymenobacteraceae > Hymenobacter > Hymenobacter sp. AT01-02. The sequence continues at coordinate 17,180 of NZ_JZIR02000025.1, read as the reverse complement.
AGCGAAACCCCAAACAGAGGATTGAAGCAGTAAAAAATAGGATGACCGGATGGTTGTCCTATTTTTTTTGCGTAACCGATAAAATCCCTGTTTCTAGGAATAGTTTTATTGATAAATACTTTGAAGCAGGATTTCGAATACAACTGTGGAACTATATAAATACTTGTAGTCCTATTCATTACCACTCGGTTTGTGGGCTGGAAGGGGTTTTTTCCGACAATTCAACAACTTTATTTTCGAAGGCGGGGTATAGGCTGCTTAGCTGGGATATAGCTGTTCCTGTGCAGCCCATCTTAAGCGGTGATATTTCTTCCACCTAACTTCGCTCCTATGAGACACCTTTTAGCAACTTCAACGGCCTTGGGTCTGACGCTACTGGCGGCGGCCCCGCGGGCCCAAGCCCAGACCGCCGACCGCAAGACGGCCATTAGCCTAACCGGTAATGCCTTTCAGTACAAAGGCAACTTCGGTTCCGATTATTGGAAGTGGAGCGAGAACAAATACGGTCCTGGTATTTCCATCAACCGTTACCTCACCTCGGGCCTCGACCTGATGCTGAGTGGCAACTACGTAGAGTTTAAGAAAAACGCTCCCGTAGGCGCTCCTTACTATGGTAGCAACTTCGCTACCAACGTAGTAAACGTGAACTTGGGCTTGAAATTCAAGCTGCTGAAAGAAGAGTCTTTCATTCGCCCTTACCTGCTGGCCGCTCCCGGCTGGACGTACACGAGCCGCGAAGGAAACATTGTTCGTAACAACCGCACTGAGAACACCGACCAGGACAAGAGCTACTTCGACCTGTTTGGGGCCGCTGGTATCAACTTCCGCCTCTCCGATGCAGTAGGCCTGTTTGTACAAACCGGTCAGCACATTCCGCTGAATGCTAACATCGACGGCGACCCTGCCCGCGACGACAACAAGTGGGACGACAAGTTCCTACAGCACACGGTAGCTTAACCGTTGCCTTTGGTAAAGCCAAGGACGCCGACCAGGACGGTGTTCCAGACCGCAAAGACAAGTGCCCCGATACACCCACGGGCGTACAAGTAGACGAGAACGGCTGCCCGCTTGACGGCGATAAGGACGGCGTTCCAGATTACCAAGATCAGTGCCCCACTGAAGCTGGTACCGTGGCTCTGCAAGGCTGCCCCGACCGTGACAACGACGGTGTAGCTGACAAAGACGACGAATGCCCTGACCAGGCTGGCCTGCCCGCCCTGCGCGGCTGCCCAGATGCTGACGGTGACGGCGTAGCAGATAAGAACGATAAGTGCCCCGACACTCCTGCCGGTACGCAAGTAGACGCCAACGGCTGCCCGCTGGTAGTTGACGCCGACGGTGATGGTGTTCCAGATGCTGCTGATAAGTGCCCCGATACGCCTCGTGGTGCCCGCGTAGATAGCACGGGTTGCCCGCTGCAAATTGATCCGGCCATCCGGAAACTCGAGCAGCCTATCCGCTTCGAGACCAACAGCACGGTAATTAAGCGCACTTCGTACCCTGCCCTGAACAAAATGGTACAGGCGCTGAAAGATCACCCCGAGTATAGCATCCGGGTAATCGGCCACGCTGACTCACGCGGTACCGACGAGTACAACCAAGGCCTGTCGGAGCGTCGTGCTAGCTCGGTGAAGCGCTATTTCACTGGCAAGCAAGTTGACCCCACCCGTGTAACTACGGAAGGTCGTGGCGAATCTGAGCCAGCTGCTCCGAACACTTCGTCAAACAACATGTCAAAGAACCGTCGCGTAGAGTTCCGCTTCGAGTTCTACATCCCGAACGCGCCTCAGCCCTAACCGGCCCTGCGCATAGCTAAAAAGCGGCGTACCGAAAGGTGCGCCGCTTTTTTTGTGCCTGTAGGTTTACTAAGACAAACTAAGCGGCCTTAGTCCGTTGGCCGTGTACTCCTGTTAGCTTCTGATTCTTCTCTGCTGTCACTGTGCTGATGTAGTAAGTATACCAGTATAAGTGTGGGCTCAACTGTGCCTGACGGCAAGGCTTAGTACGAGTCAGCCACTAGCTGTAGTGGACTGGTAGCAGAAGTAGGCTGGCAAACGGTACGTGGCAATGCCGCTAGAACAAGCAGGAAACAATGAATGAGCAACGTATACCCTCACGGGGTTAACAAGCCCTAAGGCTTTTAGGCTAGCTTCCATTGCTGGATACGGAACACAAAAAGGCCACCCCAGGAGTGGAGTGGCCAAGTAAGTAGAAGAAAAAACTAGAACCGTTATCGGGCAAGCTCACCGGCTACGCTGGGCAAAAATTTGGTAAGCTGATTGACTTGCTCCCGGGTGAAGTTGCCAGCCACCGAAATCAGCATAAAGGAGTCGGGGGCGCCTTGCACATTGCCGGTAGCTACAAACTCCGTTACTCGGTCGCCCTGCTGGCGGGCTGAGTAGCGAAGCACGGCGGTCTGGTCGGTAGCAGAGGTAGTTAGGGGCGTATACCGTTCGTTGGCCAGCAAGCCATCCACTTCCTTGGTGAGGCCTTCTGCTACCAGCTCGCGGGCACTAGAAGTAGTAGGGGCGAAAGTGAGGACTTTCACGCTCCGCACGGCCGATAGGGCCTGGCTGATGTCGTTTTCGCCACCAAGCTTGCCAATACGGCCGAGTAGCAAACGCGTCGTAAGCCCCGCCGACCAGTCGGTAGCTTTAAAACCGGGGCGGTTTTCATACTTGCTGAAAAACTCAGCAACGGTGCGGGCGGGGTTGCCAGGGCCACCAGCGCGGCAGCCGGCCAGGAGTAACAGGGCGAGGGCCGTGAGGAAGGAGAGGGTACGGAGTTTCATAGTAGCAAATGAACAGAATGTGCATCTGACATACGCAGCTGGCCCGCGCCTGTTTTCCAAGAACGACTATTGAAAATTGATGGCGTTCAGGAAGAATACGTTACGATGTTCTCCATGCTCGGGCCGTACATCCTGGTAGCCATACGCTACAAAACGGCTGCCGTACCACGCTTGCAGTCCCGTTTGCTGCACGTTCACTGATTTTTCCTTGAGGCCAGATGTGTTGGTGGCTAATAGCACATACTGGTCATTGGGTGAAGGTAGGGCGCGGTCGATGATCTTATAGCGTAGTTTTTCCTCGTCGAGGTAGCACAGGGCCACCCGGCCTCGAGGTAAGGGCTGCATCCGTACTACCTCTTGCAGGGTCGTGGTTTCCACGTCCTCCATTAGGAAAGAGTTGTCCCATAGTAAATTGCCGTGTCGGTCGAAGCTGCACACCAGCGCTTGGGTAGTGCGGTAGGTTTCATTGCCGCGGGCTGAGTACGAGTTATAGCGCGGATTGTAGCCGGGGTAGTAGCCAGGCATGTAGGCAAAGGGGCTGTAGGTATTGCCGTACAGGTAGCGGGGGAAATACATTTCTGCTACCAGCACATACCCACCCTCGAACGGCCGCATATCGTGCATGAGCACGCGGTAGTGGAGGCGTTTCTGGCGCGACTCAGCTTTGAGACGGGCATTACGCTCCCGCATGCGCGCTACCTTCGACGGCTTCATAAAGTCGAAAAAGTGCTTCAGATTGAGGAAATCGTAGAAGCGCAGGGAGCGGCGTTGCCCGGTAGCAGTGGTGCCCGCGGTTAGGTCGGCCGCAAACAAGCCCTGGGAGTAACGAGCGTCGCGAAGGGTATAGGTGCCAGCCAGGAGGCGAGCGGCACTGTCGCCAGGACTAAGCTGGGCCGCAATAAGACCCCGCTCGCTTTCCGCCTGCACAAACTCAGAGCGGAGTAGCTGGCCTTGGTCAGAAAGCTGCTTTACCTGCAACCGCGACTTAAAGCCGTTTGACTCGCTAAGCACGAACTCAGCCCGCTTGGTCACGGAGTCAGCCAGGAAAGACAAGGTGGCCGGCATGGGCTCATACACGGAGGGAAGAAAGCGGAACTGTGCAGTATGCAAATCCAGCAGCAAAATGGTTAGGTGCCGATCTAAAGACACTGTCACGAAGAGATTGCCGCCCAATGCTTTCAGGTCGTGCACGGAGCGAACCAGCTTGGTATCAAATTCGCCCGTACCTAGCTCGCCCGTGCGGGTGTCAAACGCAGCTATCCACAGCTTGCCAGGGGTACTTTGGGAGCGAAACAACGTGTATACATCGGTGCCTTCGGCGCAAATCTGGCTGAATTCGTACTCCCGGGGCACTTCCAGCACTTGATGGCGGCTTGCGTGCAAGCGGTAATCGTACTTCTGGAAGCTAAACTCGGAGCGCGAGGATGTACGCTGCTCCTTTTCTACCAGCAACACCACGCTGCTGTCTTCGGGCATGGGTACTACGTGCACATCGCTCTCGTACGCATCTAAGTCAAGCTCTAAGCGGGCGGGTTGGGTAGGCGCCGGGTCTGGGGTTTGAGCTGCCACGGTAGTGGCCAGCCCGCCCAGCCAGCAGAGTAGCAGAAGAACGTAGGAGTGTTTCATAGCGCAGGTGCAAGACCCTAGGAATACCTAAGTAAGATACGACGAAGCCCAGGCAATACCAGTTCCCGCCGCGGATAGTTGATGCCGGTTTCGATAGATTTCCATACGTGCTAGCAAATAAAAACGGCTGCCCAAATTGGGCAGCCGCGGGGTAGTACAAGTAGCCGATGACGAGTTAGCTTCCCAACTCAAGAATGGCATCAAACTCTTCTGGCCGCAATGGCATTACCGACAAGCGCGACTGGCGGAGCAACCCTATTTGTCCTAGGCGAGCATCTTGTTTGATGTGGGCCAACGACACGGCACGCGCCAAGGGCTGAAAGGCTTCAGGCGCACGGCCACCCAAGGGCTGCCAGCTTCCGCCGTTACATCGGGTGCGGCAGGCGCTACTACTTGGGCCACGCCCACCACTTCCTTGTCGCTCACGCTGTGGTAGTAGAGGACTAAGTCCTCGGGCTGCATTTGCTGCAGAAAGTTGCGTGCCTGATAGTTGCGCACACCCGTCCAGTCGGTGCTGCCGTCACGGGTGAAATCGGCCCAGGAGTAGGCCGCCGGTTCAGATTTTACAAGCCAATAGTTCATGGCCTGCAAGCTACGAAAGAAGCTTCTGGTGCTGCCACCTTCGGAACCCGCTAGTGCTCAGCGTTAACCTACAGCTCCACCCGCCGCACTTTCAGCACGTCTTTCTCCAAGGATACTATTTCTAGCGTATAGTCGGGGTCCTTCTTGTCTTCGAGGGTAATGCGGAGGGTATGGTCGTTTTCCGCCGTCCAACGGCCCCTGCGGCCCTCTATGCCATCGGTGGGGGCAATATCGTACTGCGTAAACAAGCCATTGTGGTCGAAGGCAAAGCCCGTGCGGCCCCGGGAAGGGGGGAAGTCATAAGTATTGGGGCGGTATACGAGCACATCGGCCTGGTCTTCCTCGTGGGCGTGCAACCAAGTGCGCTCCAGCTGCTTGAGTTGGGCGGCAGATTCGGCGCCAGACTGGCAGGTAGCGGCCAGGAGCAGCACGCTCAGGCAGGCAAGGAGAGTGAACAGGCGCATACAGAATAAGCAAAAAGGTGGCCGGCCGAAGCCCTAGGGCCGTATGGAAACAAACGCAACGCAAGTTGGCGGCCGCGGCACTTCCAGCGTAGCTGTTGCGACCCAACTGCCGAAAGTAAACAAATTGACCGCGTCCTGCCCAAGATGGGTAGCCAACATACGTATACGCCCCAGCCTAGGTACATTCATCCCACCCGCTACCTTTGCCAGCTATGGACAACCGTGCCCTCATCCGTGCCTTCCGTCTTGCGGCCCAGCTACTGGAGCTGCACGAAGAAAACCCCTTTAAAATTCGAGCCTACGAAGGCACCGCCAGTGCCCTGGAGCAGCTAAGCGTACCCGTGGCTACACTAGAGCGGCACGGCCTGCCCGACCGCACGGGCCTAAGCAAAACAGCCGCCGCCAAAGTAGCCGAAATGCTCGATACGGGTACGTTTGAGGAACTTACGCGCCTCCTTAATAGCACGCCGCCCGGTGTAGTAGAGCTCTTAGGCATCAAGGGCATTGGCCCCAAAAAAATCCGGAGCCTGTGGAAGGAACTAGGCATTGAGAGCCCCGAGCAGCTGCGCGAAGCAGCCGAGGCCGACCAAGTAAGTAAGTTGAAAGGCTTTGGCAAGAAAACGCAGGATGCTATTCTAGCGGCCCTGGAATTCACGAGTCAGAGCCAGGGCAAAGTGCTCTATCCCCAAGCCGAGGAACTAGCCACTAGCTTGGTGGAACACGTAAAGGGCGCGGCTGGCGTATCGCAAACCGCCGTGACGGGTGAAGTGCGCCGCCGCTTGGAAATAGTTGAAACGGTGAGCGTGGTAGCAGCCACTACCGACCCCGCAGCCGCGCATGCAGTGCTCAACCAGTTAGAAGGTATCACCGCCGATCCGTTGCTGAGCGGCCCATTCGCATGGCGCGGCACGGCCACGGCATCCGGCATCAAAGTGGAAGTGTTGTTTGTAGCACCAGCTGATTTTACTAACCAAGTATTCTTGCAGTCAGCAGCAGAGGCCCACCTGACCGAGCCATTGGGTGAGGCAAGGGCTGGGCAACCGGCTACCCTGCGCCAGTGGGCAAAGCGGGAGCGTTTTGCCTCGGAGGCCGACATCTACCAGAAAGCAGGCGTGCAGTACGTGGAGCCTGAATTGCGCGAAGGGCTGGGGGAGCTAGCCCTGGCCCGGGAAAACAAGCTACCCCGCTTGCTGGAAGACCAGGATTTGCGCGGCTCCCTGCACAACCATAGTACCTACTCCGATGGCAGCCACAGCCTACGCGAAATGGCCACTTTCCTGCGCGACCAGGGGTACGAGTACCTGGGTATTTGTGACCACTCGCAAGCTGCTCACTATGCTAATGGCTTGCAGCCTGAGCGCGTGCGCCAGCAGCAGCGCGAAATAGATGAACTAAACCAAGAATTGGGTCCTTTTCGCATTTTCAAGGGCATCGAGTCAGATATTCTCTCCGATGGCTCCCTGGACTACCCACCGGCTATCCTCGAAACGTTCGACTTTATTGTCGCATCGGTGCACAGCAACTTGAAAATGGATGAGCGTAAAGCCACCACCCGGGTGCTGCGGGCCATCGAGAATCCGTACACTACCATGCTAGGCCACCCTACCGGCCGCCTGCTGCTACGCCGTGAGGGCTACCCTCTCGACCACAAAGCCATTATTGATGCGTGCGCGCAACACCAGGTTATCATCGAAATAAATGCCAACCCCTGGCGTCTTGACCTAGACTGGCGGTGGGTGCATTACGCACTGGAGCAAGGCGTGCAACTCAGCATCAACCCGGATGCCCACCACACTAATGCTACGCCGATATGCGGTACGGAGTGTTTATGGGCCGAAAAGGCGGGCTAACCCGAGAAATGACCTTCAACGCCAAGTCGGCGGCGGAGGTAGCCGAGTATTTTGCCCAACGTAAGGCCGCCATCAAGCCACCTCTGGAGTTTAAGGATTCCTTATTTGGATAGTAACCCCGGCTAGCGCTGGCGGGCGCTGCACACTGCCTTCTGTAGGCAATTGCGGACGCGTAAACCAACGCTTTGCCTACGGAAGCTAGTGCCGCCACGTAAGTGCTTCTACCTATTTCACTTCCAGGAAGGTGGAACTCATTGCCGATTTCAGCCTTTAGGCCACCAGAGGCCGAACCCTTGCTGCATGAAAATCCTTGTTCTGCGCTTTTCTTCCATTGGCGACATTGTGCTCACAACTCCCGTACTGCGCGGCCTGAAATTACAGGTGCCGGGTGCGGTAGTACACGTGGCTACCAAGCCAGCGTTTCGGGGCCTTATTGAGCCGAATCCGTACGTTGACAAAGGTCATTACCTAACCGGAAGCCTCAAGGAACTGGTAGCGGAATTGAAGGCCGAGCAGTTTGACTTTGTGGTGGACTTACACCATAATCTGCGCACTAGCCTAATTAAGCTGCAATTAGGCGTGAAGTCTTCCAGCTTCAATAAGCTAAACTGGCGTAAGTGGCTGCTGGTAAACCTAAAGGTAAACACCATGCCGCGCGTCCATATCGTGGATCGGTACTTGGCAGCGGCGGCACCTTTGGGAGTGCAAAACGATGGGCGCGGGCTAGATTATTTCATTCCTGCCAAGGATGAGGTAGATGTTCATACGGACCTGCCGGCGGGCTTCCAGCGGGGATATATTGCATTTGCCATTGGTGCCCAGCATGCTACCAAGCGTCTGCCCGTAGAGCGCATTATTGAATTGTGCGGGCAGTTGCGCCAGCCCATTGTCCTACTCGGTGGCCCCGGTGATGAAAGCACTGGGCACGTGGTAGAACTAGCTTTCGAAAAAGAGGCCGCCGCAATTTCACCTGCTCCCGGCCGCATCCCCGACAGCCCGGCGTATTTCCCGGCGCCTCCCGTCACCAAGGCTCCTCTGATTTACAACGCCTGTGGTAAGTTCTCACTCAACCAATCGGCCTCATTAGTTCGTCAGGCGCAGCTAGTAGTAAGCCACGACACGGGCCTGATGCACATAGCTGCTGCGTTTCGTAAGGAGATTGTAAGTGTGTGGGGAAACACCGTGCCGGAGTTTGGCATGTATCCTTACCACACAGAGTTTCGCATTCTGGAAGTAAACGGGCTGCCCTGCCGACCCTGCTCCAAGATTGGCTATGAAAAGTGCCCTCAAGGGCATTTTAAGTGCATGCGCGACATCCGCTTCGACTTGGACTTTCCAGCTTCACCAGCTGGTCGCTAGCCTAAGCAGCCTAGTTGTGTTTCCGCCAACTGTAACGGCTAGTCCATATCTATCCTGGGCTGAGCTTCACTGTACTGTACCAGCCACGGATAACGCGGATATTTCGGCGCAACGCGTTTGCCTGAATTTTGTTTCGCTTTATGTGTTAAATATAATTAACGGCGTTTCTATATGTTGCGGAATGTTGTATAATTGCAAGCGTTTTAAACAGGCATAATCCTATTTCATACATTCACTCTTACAGCTCTCTATGCGAGTTTTTACTTTTCGAGTGCTAGCTGTTTTGCTAGTATCAGTACTCTTTACCGCCTGCGGCCCCAGCATTTATATGGCTCAGGATTTCCGTTCGTATGCTCCCAAGCATAAAACGGTAGCTATTTTGCCTGCTGCAGTTACCATGCAGCTCCGTCCTAACCAGGCTCGTCGGATGTCAATGGAGCAACTGCGTGCTACTGAGCAGCAGAGCGGGATAGACTTCCAGGAGAAAATTTACGCATGGTTGCTACGTCGGAGCCAGCAACGTGGGTATACCGTACAATTTCAGGATATAATGCAAACCAATACGCGTTTGCGCGAAAGCAATATCCCCTATACTGAATTGCGTAGCCATTCGCCGCAGGAGCTAGCCAAACTCCTTGGAGTAGATGCTGTGCTTACTACGAGCGTACGTACGTCTAAGCCCATGAGCGACGGCGCTGCCGTAGCAGTAGGCCTGCTGGTAGGTGCCTGGGGTGCCACTAACCAAGCAAACATCACCGTTAACATCCACGAGTCGGATGCTGGTAAGCTTTTGTGGAAATACGACTACATAGCTTCTGGCTCAGTAGGCAGCTCCACGGAAGGCATGGTAAATGTGCTGATGCGCAACGCATCCAAGAAATTTCCTTACACTCCCAAATCATAAGGATACCCCTGATTTCAGGAGGCTTACTCTAAGCCGCTTCTACCTGCTTTGGTAGAAGCGGCTTTTTGTTAGAAAGGGGCAGGGGAAATATTGAGGTAGAACTAGAGCATCAGCCTTGAGCAGCAGCAACGCCTGCGGATTATATCTGGGAGGTGGCCCGTGTAAAAAAACCTTAACAAGCGGTGCACTGCGGTTGACAATCAACTTAATAGGAGCAGAATAAAGATAGTTAGCTATACTCGCCCACACTTTATGCCTTGCTGCCCATGGCCCTCTGCAACCACCTTCACTCCTTACACACCTTATTGCCGGCCCCAAGTGAGCACGTCTGCCCAGAATGCATAGCCATGGGCGACACGTGGGTGCACTTGCGCGTATGTCAGACCTGCGGGCATGTTGGCTGCTGCGACTCCTCTAAGAACAAGCATGCCACGCGTCATTTTCGTGCTACCGAGCACCCCGTTGTCACCTCCGCCGAACCTGGCGAGCAATGGGCGTGGTGCTACGTAGACAGCCAACTGGCCGAGTTTTAGATACCGTTGCTACAGTTACCCCAAACTAAAGAGGCCCGCCGTAGCGGGCCTCTTTAGTTTGGGGTAACTGTTGTACTACTGCTTACTTGATGGTATCAAAACCACAGTAGCTATGTAGTACGGCGGGCAAGCGAATACCCTCTGGGGTTTGGTTGTTCTCCAACAGTGCTGCAACAATGCGGGGAAGGGCCAAGGCCGAGCCATTGAGCGTGTGAAGTAGCTGCGTTTTACCATTTTCACCACGGTAGCGCAGCTTAAGACGGTTAGCTTGGTAGGTTTCAAAGTTAGAGGCCGAACTTACTTCCAACCAGCGCTGCTGGGCGGCGCTCCATACTTCCAAGTCAAAGGTGAGGGCCGAAGTGAAACCCATGTCGCCGCCGCACAGACGCAGAATTCGGTAGGGTAGCTCCAACTGCTGTAACAGCCCTTCAATATGCGCTACCATACCGTCGAGGGCCTCGTAGCTTTTCTCGGGATAGGTAATATGCACGATTTCCACCTTGTCGAACTGGTGCAGGCGGTTGAGGCCGCGCACATCGGCACCCCAGCTACCTGCCTCCCGCCGGAAGCAGGGAGTATAGCCCGTATTACGAATCGGCAGTTGATCGGCGGCAATAATCTCGTCGCGGTATAGGTTGGTGATGGGTACTTCGGAGGTCGGAATCAGGAAGAGATTGTCCTGCGCATCGTGGTACATCTGGCCCTCCTTATCGGGTAGCTGCCCGGTGCCGTAGCCGCTGGCCTCATTCACCAAAATCGGAGGCTGCACTTCGTCATAGCCCGCATCGCGGGCCTGGTCCAAGAAGAAGTTGATCAAAGCCCGCTGAAGACGAGCGCCTTGCTTCTTATACACGGGAAAGCCGGCGCCCGTGATTTTGTTGCCTAGCTCGAAGTCAATGATGTCGTACTTCTTGATTAGCTCCCAGTGGGGGAGGGCATCGGCTGGCAGCTCGGGCTTCTGGCCCCCTTCGCGTACTACCTCATTGTCTTGGGCGGTGCGGCCTTCGGGTACGCTGCTATGGGGTAGGTTGGGAAGCTTGTAGAGCGTTTGCTGCAAGGCAAACTCCACCTGCGTAAGCTCTTCGGCGTGTGATTTGGTTTGCTGCTTCAGGTCGGCAGTGCGAGCTTTTAATACCTCAGCACCGGCTTTGTCGCCAGACTTCATCAGGCCGCCAATTTGGCGGGCTAGCTCATTGGCTTCCGCCTGGCTGGCATCGTGAGCCGTTTGCAGGTCTTTGCGGCGCTGGTCGAGCGTCAGTACGGCCTGCACATCGGCCTCCGCAGTTTTATAATGCTTTTTGGCCAGGGCGGCCAGCACCGCATCGGTGTGCTCTTTCAGTACAGAAACTTGCAGCATAACGGCAGAAAACGCGAATTGGAATACAACAAAAGTATAGTTCTTATTTGGCAGATGCAGCAAACGCCACCGATTTGCTTACGATAGGCAGCGGCCGTTTGGCACTAATACACAGGTACTATTTCGGCTACGCAGCTACAGGCTGCAAAATTTCTTTGGGTAAGAAGCTGTTTACGTGAATCCTTATGACCAAAAACCGCGTTATGAACACAGACTGTAAAATCTGGAATATGATTTGGCAGTTCCCGTGTATTACCTTAACATTGCGCTAGCAAGCCGGCGGCTGATGCCGGGCCCGCAGTCTACAATTGTACATGCGTGCGGCCCGCAATTTTTCCAGCGCCTTCCGCTACCACCCTCCTTTTTGCTTCCGCTTTCTGTTGATTGCGCACTGCTGTGGCCGTGCCTTTTGTGCCCAGAATGGCCTGTGCTGCCTGTTGTTCGGCTTAGTACCCCCGCCTGATTTTTGCCCCGCATCTTATTATGTACACTATTGAAGAGTTGAAGGACCGCCTGTTGTCCGATTTGAAGGAAATTGCTGAAGAATTGAACGTTGGTAACTTCAAAAAACTCAGTAAGCAAGATCTCATCTATAAGATCCTTGATCAGCAGGCTATTACGCCCGCCGATAAGCTTCCTAAGAAAACAAAGCCCGCTACGGGCAAGGCTGCTGGTGCGGCCCCAGTAGTGGAGGAGGTAGCCACGGCTGAAGTAACCCCCGAGCCTGCCGCAACTCCCGCCCCTCGTCCGGCCCGCAGTGCCCGTCCTGCCCGTGCTCCGAAAGCTGCTCCTGCCGCCGCCGTACCTGACGACGCAGCCCCGTTAGCTGAAACCCCGGTGGTAGAAGCCCCTGCCGCCCCCGTTGCAGAAGTAGCACCGCAGGCACCAGTAGCCGAAGCACCCGCTCCTGCTCCCGTAGAAGTGCCTTCCACGGAGGTGCCTAGTGCTGCACCAGAGGTTAGCCCTGCGCCAGTAGAAGCACTACCCGCTCCCGCGGCTGCCGATGGCCCCGACCGCCCTGTGAAATTATACCAGCGCCCAGAGCGTCGCCAGCGCACCGACCGTGCCGGCCGCCCCACTAACGGCGCTGTTGCTACCGCTTCTGAAGTGGCGGTGTTAGAAGCCCCCGCAGAAGACTCAACTCCCGTGGCAGAAACTCCGGTTGCGGAAGTAGAAGCCTCAGTAGCTCCAGCGCCCGCCTTGGCTCCCCAAAGCCTACCCCGCGAGCTGCGCCCAATTGACCCCACGGCACCTGCGCCCTTGCGCGATGGTCGCGACCAACGTTTTCAACGAGATGGCCGCGATGGTCGCTCGGAGCTTGGGCAGAATGGCCGGGAGCCTCGCCCCGCCAATGACCAGCCCCGCAGCGACTTCCGCAACGATGCGCCTCGCGAGCCCCGTGATGTAGTGCAGCGTCCCCTGCGCGATGGCGTCCGCCCCGATGGGCGTGAAGGACGGGAGCAACGCCGGGAGGAGCGCTACGCAGCACGTGAACTGCAACGCCAGCAGCGCCAGGCCGAGCGCCTAGAGCAGCGCCAGGGTCAGCACGGAGAAGCCCGCCTGAATGGTACGGAGCCCCGCCCCGTTGTTGATCAGCAGCAGCCCCGCCCCGCTTCACGGCCGGAGTTCGACATTGTCATTCCCGGCGACGGCACCTTGGAAATGATGCCCGATGGGGGCTATGGTTTCCTCCGCAGTCCGTTCTATAACTACCTCGCCTCTCCCGACGACATTTACGTGTCGCCGCAACAAGTGAAGCAGTTTGCTCTGAAAGCCGGCGATACGGTGAAATGCACTATACGTCCGCCTCGCGAAGGCGAAAAGTATTTCGCGCTGGTGGGGGTGGAAAGCATTAACGGACGTTCGGTAGAAGAAGCTCGCGACCGTATTCCATTCAACAACCTGACTCCACTCTTTGCGGAGGAGCGTCTTAAGCTCACTACCAAATCGGGGCAGTATAGCACGCGCATTCTGGACTTGTTCTCGCCAATTGGTAAAGGGCAACGGGGGCTAATTGTGGCTCAGCCGAAAACCGGTAAGACGGTGCTGCTCCAGGAAATTGCCAACTCCATCAGTGAAAACCACCCCGAGGTGTACCTGATGATCTTGCTCATCGACGAACGCCCGGAAGAAGTAACGGACATGGCGCGCTCGGTGAAAGCTGAGGTACTCAGCTCTACCTTCGATGAAACGGCCGACCGCCACGTGAAAATTGCCACTATCGCCATGGAGAAAGCCAAGCGCCTAGTGGAATGCGGCCACGATGTGGTAATCCTGCTTGACTCTATTACCCGTTTGGCGCGTGCTTACAATACGGTACAGCCTGCATCGGGTAAGATCTTGTCGGGTGGTGTAGATGCCAACGCTTTGCACAAGCCCAAGCGCTTCTTTGGCGCGGCGCGCAACGTGGAAGATGGTGGTTCGCTCACTATCATTGCTACGGCCCTCATTGAAACTGGCTCCAAAATGGACGAGGTTATCTTCGAGGAATTCAAAGGCACCGGCAACATGGAGTTGCAGTTGGACCGCAAGCTGGCTAACAAGCGCATCTTCCCCGCCATTGACGTACCTGCTTCCGGTACCCGCCGCGAAGACCTGCTCATGAGCAAGGATGAACTGAACCGAATTTGGGTTCTGCGCAAGTTCATGTCGGACATGACTGCCTCCGAAGCTATGGAGTTCTTGAAAGACCGCATGAAAGGCACCAAGGACAACGAGGAGTTCTTGATGGCTATGAATGGCTAGGACCCTAGTTTAACCCAACAAAAAGCCCCGCTCACGAGAAATGAGCGGGGCTTTTTGTTGGCAACGTGGGTTACTACTGACGCACGAAGCGCTGGGTAGAATGTTTGCCACCCGTAGTCAATTCTAGGAAATACATGCCAGCGGGTACATTCTGGATGTTTACCGTTGCACCACCAGCAGCAGTGCCTGCTGCTACTGTTTGGCCCGTAGCGGAATAGATGCGATACTGCACCGTTTCGTCGGTGGCCGGTAGGGTGATGGTGCCGGCGCTTGGGTTGGGGTACACGGCAGTTTCTAGTTGGTTGAGTCCTGCAACTGCGGCCACAGCAGAGTACGTGTCTTTGCCATCGGTATCTACCTGGTGCAAGCGGTAGTAAGCCGTACTATTTAGTGGGTTATTGTCCGTAAACGTGTAGGTAGCTGCCGTATTGGTAGTGCCTTTTCCTTCAATTCGGCCAATGGTCTTGAAAGCTTTGCTATTGCTGCTACGCTGTATCTCAAAATACGCGTTGTTCAGCTCCGTAGCCGTAGCCCAGTTTACTGATACGTTGTTGCCCTGACGAGCCGCTGCAAACTTGGTTAGACTAACAGGAAGTGGACTAGCACTAGTGATAATTACATCGTCTATAACTAAAGCAGACTTAGCATTTGCCTCTAGTGTAATTCGAAGAGTGGCTGTAGTTATGCCAGCAGGTAAGGTTAGTCTAACAGTGCTAGTGCCAGTTCCATTTCCACCATAAGTACTGCTTCCAAGGTTACCTACTGGTGTAGGCACTGCATTGGCAACTGTTGGATAAGTGGATGATGCTACACCATTGGCCCCAAAATCCCAATAAGAGCCACGTGAAGAAGGGCCTTGTACTGTAATGTAATCAGTAAAATTACTATTAAGATTAGTTGCTAAGCTCAATACAACTCTTCCAGTGGCATCAAGACCACTATTGGCACCATCTGAATAAGCTGCTAAACGAAAGCTAATTGTGCTGCCCTCCGATCTAGAAAAGGATACAGGAGAGAAAGTCAACTGAGAAATAGGCCTTGCAATACCAGTACCATTAGGATTGTATACTACAAATCCACTTGAACTGCTTGTATAATTATTGGGGTAATTAGCTCCTTGATTAGGAAGCGCATTGCTACCACTGATACTTGATGCATTACCTGATCTTATAGTTCCAGGATACCCTGTATTGCCTATTGTGCTGTTTGTGTAAGATAAATTGCCTGTACCATCGAAATTTTGAGTACTCGTAAACTGAGCCATTCCAGGAAGCGCGGTTCCTAGGAGGAATAAAGCACCTGCTGATAAAATTTTTGCTGCGAGTTTGTGGTGTGTGGGAGAGAGTAGAGGAACTTTCATGAAGGTGGTGAGTATGCCCGGCACGGTGTGATGACCGGAAGCTTGAGAATTAGATTACAACTAGAATATGTAGTGGTGTTCGGCTAGTCGAGAGCTGGCAATGGCACAACCAGAGTGCTTTTGCATGGCAAGCAGTTAACTAGATAAAGGATGACGCTAACGGGGTGTATTAAAGCTAATTCCCAAAATAGGATCATCGATTCTCAAGTTAGGTATTAAAATGCTCATATGAAAAATATGATGTCGGGCTGTACTTCTCGTTGAACGCGCCAATTATGTTGCTGAGTGAAGCTGAGCAGTAGCTAAATGGTAATAAAAGGCGGTTTGGCTTGCAGAAAGGGGAAACTGTCGGTTCTTTGCGGAATATGCAGCACCAGCCCGACCTCCCCGAAATTCTTTACATTTCTGATCCTCTGTGTGGCTGGTGCTATGGTATGAGCCCCACTATCCAGCGAATACAGCAGGAGTGGGCCGGTCGAATTGAGGTTTCGGTACTATGTGGCGGTATGGTTACCGGCAATCAGGTAGGACCTATTGGTGAAGACTGGCCCGATATGGAAGCTGGCTTGCAGCAGGTAGAGACCGTAACGGGAGTGCCATTTGGCGCGGGTTTTCGGGCGCTGGGAGCTGCCGGTACCTACGTGCAAAACTCAGAGCCGCCATGCCGGGCCATTCACGCTTTCCGACAACTCCGGCAGGAGCACACTGCCCCTTTTGCCCATGACGTGCAGCGCGCCTACTTCCACGATGGCGCCGACCTGAATGATATGGGTACCTACGAGCCCTTAGCCGCTGCTTACGGAGTAGATATGGTTAGTTTTCGCCGCCAGCTGGCCCTACCCGAAACTGCCCGCGGTACTCAGTTGGAATTTGCGGCCGTGGCTAAAATTGGCGTCCAGGGGTTCCCAACCTGCATCTTACGCGTTGGTCAGCAAGGCTATGTTCTAGCACGCGGGTATCAGCCGTACGAGGTGTTTGCGGCAGGGCTAGAGCAGGCACTAATGCAGGCCGAAGAAGAATCGCGTTAGGTCCTGTACCAGGCCTGGTGCCAAACAGAGGCAGTTACTACGCATAGAAAAGCCCTGCTGACTATACGCCGGCAGGGCTTTTCTATAGAAATTACGAATGCATTACTGCACTCGTACCACTTGTTTGCTGGGCACTGACCACGCAATGACCCGGCGGTCTTCTTTACCTACCAGGTAATGGAAGCCGGTAGCATCGGGACGGCGGCGCAGATCATCCCAGGCGGCCCGGTCGGCCAAACCCGGCTGGTAGGTAGCGGAAGCCGGTACGGCGGGACGTTGAAAATTCTTGTCGGCGAAAAATTCGTCCATGCGGCGGCGTACGTAGGCTTCCCGCTCGGCCTGGGTAGCAGTTGGGCCTTTCATCTCATACACTAGTGCTGCCTCCAAGTCAGAGGCGCTCAGCATTTCCCGAAAAATCACTTGACCACTAGCGGTTGTAATGGTGAAGGCCGCTTCTGCGCTCAGCAAGTTGGGGCCCCGTAGCACTAGCATAAAGACGTCGGGTACGGAGGGGGAGGAGAATACGTGGCGTTTCCGAACCACCTTCAACGTGTCCGATTGCGCGTCCACGGCCGCGGCCC